>JAZSFI010000339.1:0-9540 GCA_045532135.1 Clostridia bacterium
GGAGGAATGAAAAATGGGCATCTTGCCTGTACTGTTTGTGATTATCGCAATTGCAACTGTTTTGGCCAATTACAACAAAATTGCAAAGCAGCGCCTTGAGGATCAGAAAAAACGCATGGAAATGCGTGCAAGCGCAGAGCCGGCGAACGATCTCAACGAGACAATTTATAAAAAACCGGCCAAGACAACTTTTGCTTCTTCCAAGCCGATTGAAAGAATTCATCTTAACCCTGCGCCGAAATGTGCGCCGGGCGTGTCGGTCAAGAAGATGCGGGAAGCCGTGATCCTGTCGGAAATACTGGATAAGCCCGTATCATTAAGAGAAAAATAAAAGCCCCGAACGCCCCGGTTTTTACCGGGGCGTCAGGCAGTTAAGAGGGAAGAAATGCAGAATATACGTACGCTCATTGCCGATGACGATATGGGCATGCGCCTTGTGATGAGAAAATTTATCGAGCGCGCAGGCGGTTTTGAATTGGTCGGCGAGGCGACGAACGGAGAAGAACTCGTAAGTCTCCATGGAGATACAAAGCCTGATGTTGTGATTCTGGATGTGGAAATGCCCGTTATGACGGGCACGCAGGCGGCGAAGATCATACAGGATGTAAACCCAAAGACCATCCTTGTGTTTGCAACTGCGCATGAGGATTACAGAAAAGACGCTTTTGAAGTCTATGCGTTTGATTATCTGACGAAGCCTTTTAAAATGGATCGGGTAATGACGACGCTTGAAATGATCAAAACGCGCTTTTTTCAGGCTTCGGACAGAAAAAATGATAGCAGCATACAGGAAAAACCGCTCAGCGGGCAGAAACTAATGTTAAAGCACAAAGAGGGAATTGCGTTTGCGGATGTAGACGAAATTCTGCTTGTGCAAAGAGAGGACCGCGCAACCGTGATCGAACTTATGGGCGGAAAGCGGCTGATTACAAGCGAAGGACTTTCCGATATTGAAAAGCGGCTGCCGAAGGAAAAATTCTTCAGAACCCATAAATCCTATATTGTGGGTCTTGACCACGTGGAATCCATAACGCCTTACGGGCGATGGACATATATTGTTCAGCTGCGCGGAACCGAGCGGGATGCGCTGATTACTGCCGAACGGCTGGATGAACTTCAAAAACTGTTTCAATAATCAATGATAAGGAGATGGAAAGATGCTTAAAAAGGGAGCTTGCGAGCGAGCGCTTGAAAAGGCGGTTTCCTCCGGCGGAGATTTTGCGGAAGTCTTTTATGAGGATACGAGGCGTTCGCGCCTGTCCCAGACGGACGATAAAGTGGACGTCGCTACGGCCGGCAGAATCCATGGCGCAGGTCTTCGCGTGTACAAAGGAACCAATTCCGTATACGTTTATACCAACGACACGTCGGATAAAGGTCTTATGGAGCTTGCCGAGCGCGCAAGGGACGCCATCGGAAACGAATGCCTGAATGGAAAAACCATCAATCTGACCGGCAGCATCGTCAAAAATATTCACGAAATTGAACTGCTTCCGATGGATGTTCCGGGCGAAGAGAGAGTCAAAGTCATCAAGGATGCCTGCAAGGTTGTAAAGGCGTACAGCAATGAGATTTCTCAGGCTTCCGCCGCGCTTTGGGACTGGGAACAGAATGTGACCATTGCCAACACCGAGGGCATGTTCAAGTCTGACAGACGCGTGTATTCCCGCATGATGGTTCGCGCGGTCGCCTCCGGAAACGGCGAAAACCAGACCGGCGCGGAATCTCCCGGCGCAATGAAGGGCTTTGAATTCTTTAAAAACGATGTAGACGTTGAGCTTATCTCGAAAATCGCAGCCCAGCGCGCAATCACGATGCTTCATGCAGACGTTTGTCCGGCGGGCGTAATGCCGGTCATCATCGACGGCGGTTTCGGCGGCGTCATTTTCCACGAAGCCTGCGGTCATTCTCTTGAAGCTACGTCGGTTGCATACGGAAACAGCGAATTCGCCGGAAAGCTCGGACAGCAGATCGCATCTCCCATCGTAACCGCCATTGACGATGGAACAATCGCAAATGAGTGGGGCAGCGAAAACATCGATGACGAAGGCAATCCCACGACCAGGCTTGTGCTCATCGAAAACGGCATTCTCAAAAACTACATGATTGACCGTCTGAACGGACGCAAGATGAATATGCCCGTCACCGGAAACGGCAGACGCGAAAACTATGCCTATGCGCCCACCTCCCGCATGCGCAACACCTATATTGCCGCGGGCAGCCATGATGAAAATGAGATCATCGCTTCCTGCGCGGACGGCTTGTATGCCAAGATTATGGGCGGCGGCAGCGTCAATCCTTTAACCGGCGAATTCAACTTCTCTGTCGGCGAAGGATATCTGATCAAGAACGGAAAGATTGATCGTCCCGTTCGCGGCGCAACCCTGATCGGAAAAGGCGGACAGACCCTCATGAAGATCGACCGCGTCGGAAAGAAGATGTGGATGGCGCAGGGCATGTGCGGAAGCTCCTCCGGCAGCGTTCCCACAAACGTCGGCCAGCCCATGATCCGCGTAACCGAAATGACGGTAGGAGGCAGATAAATGGACAGACAGCTTTTTATCGATAAATTGTTTTTGGCGGCCAAGGAAGCCGGCATTGAAGAATCGGAAGCGTATTTTGCGATGAGCGACGACTTTTCCGTTGAAGTGCTGGAAGGTCAGATCAAGGAGTATTCTGCGGCGATTACATCGGGCGTTTGCCTGCGCGGCGTGTATAATGGAAAGATGGGATATGCGTCCAGCGAAGAGATGGACGAAGAAGCCATCGAAATGCTGGTGAACAGCGTAAAGGAAAACGCGACCCTCATCGAAACCGACGATAATACCACAATCTTTGAGGGCAGCGAAAAATACGAGACGATCAACAATTATAATGAAGAAACCGCATGCGTTCCCGCTTCCGTCAAGATCCAGGAAGCCATCGAGCTTGAAAAGCTTGTGAAGGCGGCGGATCCCCGCGTTGTCCGAACGGAAGGCTGCTCCTACGCCTCTATGATCAACGAAAAGCGCATCGTCAATTCAAAGGGACTGGACGTAAGCTTCAAAGCCTGCATGCTGGGCGCGGTTGCCGTACCGATCGTTTCAGAAGACGGCAAGGTCAATTATGCCTTTGATATGAAATATGCTTTTGACAAAAAAGATGTGGATATCAAAAAGATTGCTGACAAAGCGGTAAAGGAAGCGATTTCGGGGCTCAATGCTTCGCCCGTTCCGTCCGGCGAATACAGGACCATTTTCCGCAACGATGTGGCGGCGGGTCTGCTGGCCACGTTCTCTGGCGTTTTCTCTGCCGAAAGCGCCAGAAAAGGTCTTTCGCTGCTGAAAGGTCGTGAGGGCGAAAAGATTGCCTCCGAGAACGTAACGATCATCGATGATCCGCTCATGGAAGGCGGCTTTGCCTCCTGTCCGTTCGATGCGGAAGGCGTTGCGACCAGAACGAAAACGGTTGTTGAAAACGGTGTACTCAATACGCTTCTTCACAACCGCACTACTGCCGCCGCGATGGGCAAGGAAACCACCGGAAATGCCTCCAAGGGCGGATATGCTTCTCCCGTTCTCGTTGCGCCCACGAACTTCTATCTCAAGCCCGGCGACAAGGAGTTTGATAAGCTCGTTGAGGAGGTGGGCGACGGCCTTCTGATCACTCAACTTATGGGTATGCACTCCGGCGCAAATCAGATCAGCGGCGACTTCTCCCTTGGCGCAAAGGGCTTCAGGATTGAAAACGGAAAGATTACAACGCCTGTTGAACAGATCACGGTTGCGGACAATTTCTTTGAGCTTTTAAAGAAAATTGCCTGCGTCTCTTCCGACCTTGAATTCCGCCCCGGCATTTCAACTGCCATCGGTGCGCCTTCCTTCTTTGTTGAAAAAATCGCCGTTGCCGGCGTATAATGCTTCGTTTATACCGCACGATGCTACGCGTGCGGTATAAATTTATGTAAATCTACACCATAAGTGCATAAAATCTTTAAATAATTATTACGAAAATATTTACAATAATTACAAAATGATGTATAATGTGGGGGCGATTAACGAAGAGAGCACGAAGGGACGATTTACGATGAGAAGCATAAGTGTCATCGTGGCTGACGCAGATCACGATGCATTGATACGAAATACCAGACAGCTTTCAAAGATGGAAGGCATCGATGTTGTCAAAAGCACCATGTACGGCGAAGAAGTGATTGAGGCGGTATGCACAACGAATGTGGATGTTGTGGTTACGGACATTGTCTTAAAAGGCATTGATGGGATCGGCGTTCTGGATGCATTTTGCAGGATGGACAGACCCACGCCAGAAAAACTGATTCTGACCCGAATGAACACAGGGTTTGTGCAGGAAGCTGTGTTTGAAAGGGGTGCGAGCTTCTTTATGACAAAGCCTGCGACGCCGGCGCAGCTGTATGAAAGAATCAGGATGCTGGGCGGTTTTGAAATAAAGCGAAAAGCGGATGTCGGTTCGGATTATGACGTTGGTATGCTTCTTAGAAAAATCGGTATTTCTCCAGAGATGAAGGGGTTTCAGTATTTGGAAGAGGCGGTCAGAGTCCGTAAAATGAGAGAAGACGGTAAACTCACGGAGCAGGTCTATCCTGCAATCGCCGAGAAGTTTTCATCAACGGCGCAAGGCGTGGAAAGAGCGATACGAACTGCCATAAAAAGCGCGTGGAATTCCGGAGCGATTCAAAAATATGCCATCGCGACTTCGGATTCCAAGTTTATTGAGAAAAAGCCCACGGCCGGAGAGATGATTGATATGTTGTGCCGGAATTCGACAGGGTCTTCGAATTTTGTCAACTGATAAATGATGAATTGCGCCAAACGGATTTGTGTGATAAAATTAAAGAAAAAACAAACGGAGGGAACAGGCATATGTTTCGCATTGGCATCATTGGGAGCGAAAACTCTCACGCAGCGGCATTTTCCAAGATTTTCAATACAACGGATTTATATCCGGATGTAAAGGTTGTTGCGATCTGCGGCGAAGACCGCAAGGCAAGCGAGAAGATTTACAAGGAATGCGGTGTTGAACGCCTGTGCGATCATCCGAGCGAAATGGATGGCATGGTGGATGCGATTATGGTTACATCGCGCCATGGTGGTCTTCATTTTAATTATGCAAAGCCATTTATTGAAAAGGGCCTTCCTGCGTTTATCGATAAACCCATTACCTGCGATCCCGTGGAAGCCTTGGAACTTGTAAGATGCGCATTGGAGCACAAAGCGCCCTTTATGGGCGGTTCGTCCACGCGAATGGTTCCCGATACGCTTAAATTCAAAAAAGCTGCCGAAGAAGCGATCAAGGCGGGAAAACTTGTCGGCGGTCACGTGTGGGCGCCGGTCAATATGATGAACCCTTACGGTGATTTCTGGTTCTACGCTTCGCATCTTGTTGAAATCGCGCTCACCATCTTCGGCTACCGCCCCTTTGAAGTCGGCGCTTTCCGCACCGACAGCGGCGTGACCGCGCTTCTCAATTACGGCGCGTATGCCGTGCATCTGACGTTCTCTGAAGGCAACTACAACTACGGCGCGACTATTATTTCCGATGAAGTCACGACCGGCAATATCGATATTTCCGACTGCTACTCCTATGAATGCGAAGAATATGTCAATATGCTCAGAACAGGCGGGATGCCGCAGAACGCGCACGATTTTGTCGAGGCTGTCTGCGTCATGCACGCCATCGAAGAAAGCTTCAAAACCGGAAAGCGCGTGAGAATCGTAAATGTGCGTGCGTAATAAAAAAACCTATGCGCTTAACGTAAACGGGTTCGAAGTAAAAGCTGAGTATGATTCGTGGGAAGAAGAAAACGTTCTGGATCCTGTTATCGATCTGCTTGCATCGATCAGAAGCAAAAATTTCGGAAACGGTAAAACGGTTGCTTTTTTCTCGGGTCCTCCCGGCGCCGGGAAAAGTACGTTTGCGCTTTCGTTGTGCAGGCGGGCGCAGGACAGAAATATCGGATTCTCTTTTGAATGCCTGGGCCTTGACGGGTTTCACAAAACGAAAAGTGAACTTGCGCGCACGCTGATTGAGATCGACGGAAAACGGATATGCCTGATCGATAGAAAAGGCGCGCCGGAAACATTTGACGCAGAGGCGTTTTCAAAAACGCTTGAGAAAGTGAAATACGGAAAAAGCTTTATGTGGCCGGTGTATGACAGAAGAATTCACGATGTGGCCGATTGTCAGACAAAGGTGACGGGGGAGATCCTTCTGATTGAGGGAAATTGGCTTATGCTGCCCGGCGTATGGGCAGAGGCGAGAAAAATGTGCGATGCATCGTTTTCGATTGACGCAGACGACGCGCTTTTAAAGGAAAGATTGATAGACAGAAAAATGCGCGGCGGAAAAACGCGCGGGGAAGCGAGCGAGTGGTTTGATCGCGTTGACGGGCCGAATATATCCTTTTATCGGAAGGCATCCGCTCCGGCAGATGTCAATATCGTTTTGAAAAACGGAATTTTGGTACTTTCAAACAAATTTTAATCCTAAAAAGATAGTAAAAGCTTCGCCGGCAGAGCGGCGGAGCTTTTGTTTTGCAATTATGAAGGGATATACGCTGCAAATGAAGGAATGAAATAAATATTATGAATTGAATTATGCAATGTATAATGCATATAAAATCCGAAAAAGAGTAATAAAAGGGCAAAATAAACAAATACTTGACAAAATAAAAGATATACTGCATAATATGGGAGAGAAAAAGTTTCGCCATTTGCGGGAAGATTGAATGAGATAATGCATGATGGCGTTTGGTATAGAAGGGAAGTGAAAGACATGCTTCTTGAGATGCGCGATATCCAGAAATCCTTCCCGGGAGTACATGCGCTGGATAATTGCCGCTTCGAGCTTGCCGAAGGCGAAGTACACGCGTTGGTTGGCGAAAACGGCGCCGGCAAATCAACGATGATGAAAGTGCTGACGGGCGTATATCAGAAGGATTCCGGACAGATTTTTATCGACGGTGAGGAAGTAAAAATCGAAAATACCCGGGATGCGCAGGCGTTGGGCATTTCGATTATTCATCAGGAACTCAACCTCATGAAAGATTTGACCGTGGCTGAGAATATCTACATCGGCCGCGAGTCTATGAAGGGCGCTTTTCTGAACAAAAGCGCGCAGAATCAGCGCGCTGCGGCGCTGCTTGAAAAGCTCAACATCAAGCTGTCGCCTTTGCAGATTGTCGGAGATCTTTCCGTTGCCAAACAGCAGATGGTCGAAATCGCAAAAGCGCTTTCCTATAATAATACGCGCATTCTGATTATGGATGAACCGAGTGCAGCATTGACGGAAACAGAAATCGAGGACCTTTTCCGCTTTATCCGTCAGCTCAAGGAGAACGGCGTTGGTATCGTGTATATCTCCCACAGAATGGGCGAGCTGAAACAGATTACCGATCGAATTACGGTTATGCGCGACGGTCAGTATATCAACACCGTAAACACAAAGGATGTCACGCTCGACGAAATCATTCAGATGATGGTCGGCCGCGTGATTTACGAACAGCCCAAGACGCATTCCAGCGTTGCGCCTGATGCGCCGGTTGTGCTGGAGGCAAGAGGTCTTTGCTCCAAGGATGTAAAGAATGTATCCTTCGAGCTCAGAAAAGGCGAGATTCTGGGTTTTGCGGGTCTCATGGGCGCGGGCAGAACCGAAACCGTCCGTCTGCTCTACGGCGCGGACAAGCGCGAATCCGGCGAGATTTTTGTTAACGGTCAAAAGGTTGATATCCGGACGCCGGCGGATGCGGTCAAAGCGGGCATCGGCTACCTTTCCGAGGACAGAAAGCGATTTGGTCTCTGTCTGCAGCTGTCGGTTGCGCACAATACCGCGCTTCCTTCGCTGGATGAACTTTCCGGTGCAGTCGCCGTAAACGACAAAAAAATCCGCGCATTCTCGGATGTGTATAAAAAGAGAATTGCCATCAAAACGCCCACGGTTGACACGCAAGTGCGAACCCTTTCCGGCGGCAACATGCAAAAGGTTGTTGTGGCCAAGTGGCTTTTGAGAAACTGCGATATTCTGATCTTTGACGAACCTACGCGTGGCATCGACGTCGGCGCGAAGAATGAAATCTACAAGCTCATGAATCAGCTTGCGGAGGAAGGAAAGTCGCTGATCATGATTTCCTCCGAAATGCAGGAGCTTTTGAGAATGTCGGATCGCATTGTTGTTATGTGCGAGGGAGAAAAGACGGGCGAAATGCTGATACAGGACGCCACACAGGAAAAGATCATGTCGCTGGCGGCTTCGAGAAAGTAAAAGGTGGGGGACATAAATGAAAAAGAAAAACTTGCGTTTTATTGCTACGGCGGCGCTTCTTCTGGGCATTGTCCTTGCATATGTCGGTATTGTCGGCTTGTATGTCGTGCCCGGTATTCATGCGTTTGACGCCAAAGCGGAAATACATACGCTTTCCAAGGATGCGGATGCAAAACAGATTGTTCGTTTGATTAATAACGGGCAATACGAACTTTCTGACAAAACGCTCGAAAAGCTTTCAGGGAACAGTGACGTAAAGGCTTTAAAAGAAAAGCTGAGCGGATATATTGACAGCTATCAGGAAATTCAGACGAAAGTCGCTGCGGAACAGGCGAGTTTGCTCAGCGATATTCAGGCAAAGATTGACGAGATTTCCGCTCCCAAGAAGGAGCTTATGATCGCGATTCGCAAAGCGCAGAAAGAACTTCCGCAAGGGGAAACCACGAGTGAAGAAATTGATAAGCTTCAGGCAGAGCTTGATCAGCTGAATCAGACCTATAACACGCTTGTTAAGGAAAAGGAAGCTGCAACCAGCCAGCGAAACAGTGCAAAAGAGGCAGTCAATCAGCTCAATAAAACGGTCAATGAAGAAATCGGCTTTACAAAGCTGGCCATTCGTGTCGCCTGCAAAAAGGCGAGTTTCTCTGACAAACTCGATCATTTCGCACACAAGGGCGATATTGCGCTTCTGATTGTCGGCGTGCTGCTCTTTGCTGCGGGCGTTGCGGGCCGCATTGCTTTTAAAGAAAAGCATGTGTCCAATCTTCCGGACGAATTCAAGGACTTCAGGGGCGGCAAGGTGAAATACGTAGGTTCCGGACGTAGATTTGATTTCCAGAAGCTGCTTGCGCCTGCTGCGCTTGTCATTCTCTTTGGATTTTTCATGATTGCCGGCGAAAGCTTCCGCACCATGACTACCATGAAGGCAATTCTCGAAAACTCTTATTACATTGGTTTTCTTGCCTTCGGCGTTACCTTTGTCATCATGACCGGCGGCATCGATCTGTCGCTTGGAACGAACATGATCTGCTCGGCGCTGATCGGCTGCTATGCCTATTCAACGCTTGGACTTCCTTTATGGCTTGCGGTCTGGCTGGTTCCGGTTATTGCAATGTTCTTTGGTTTCATGAACGGTGTGATGATCGCAAAACTGAAGCTCCCGCCTTTCATTGCAACGCTTGGCACCCAGATGATCACCATCGGCGCGGGTCAGATTGTTACGGGCGTAAAAACCCAATATTATCCGACCATTGGTTCCGCCAACAC
>JAZSFI010000449.1:0-1647 GCA_045532135.1 Clostridia bacterium
GCCTCCGACTTGGAATGGTAGGTTTCCTGAACGATTTTCGCATCCTCCGCCATGAAGGTGAAGTTGAGTCCCGCGCCATACTGAACGCAGTTCAGAAGCTCGGTCTCCCAGTCAGCGGCAATGTTGATGGGAAGACCCGTGTATTCCACGCGTCCATGCAGTGCGATCTGATAGAACGGAACCGATTCATCGATCAGAGAATACTGGCTTCCGATCATATCCATATCGGTAATCATGTCCGCATAGGGAACCGCGAAGTCAAAACCTTCCTTGATCTGAACGAGCTGACCGCGCGCTTTGGCGTTGAGCATCGTCTCGATGTTCATCTTTTTGACCTGCTCGCGGGTAACGAGCGCCTTCGGGTTGTAGTCTGCGGAAAGCAGGCTTCCGATATCGCGGAAAGCGACGCCCTTGGCGTTCATCTCGTCCAGTTTGCCGATCAGGTTCTCCGCCATCTCACTTGCGTAAGAAGGACTTACCAACTGGAAGGGATCTTTCCAGCTGACAGAGCGGTATGTGATGTAGGAATAATCATCGATCTTGACCTGCTCGCGGGTTGCATGACGGGCGGAATCGTTAAAGGGATTAAAGCCTTTGAAAATGCCGCTGTCGTAAGCAAAGCAGCTGATGCCGTCAAAGTAAAGCGATACATTTCTTTCTTCGGCTGCTTCAATCAGCTTTTCCATGCCCTCTTCCCCACCAAGCTTATTGACAACCTTGATGTTGTTTAAAACCTTCTGATTCACGCCGCCGTTGTTCCAGCCGGAGAAGCGAACGGAGAGGTTTTTAAGGCCGGCTTCGGTAAGGTCTGAAATGATGTTCTCCGCGTCCGCAAAGGTCGTTGCGGGAACAGCGGAATCAACGGGCATACCGAACTTGACAACGGTCTTGCTGATGGCGCCGATGAGTTCAACGTTCACGGGCATATCAGCGTTTTCGTTCATGTCTTTAAGTTCAGGATGCTTGTTTACAAGGTATTCGCCGTACGTATTTGCCATGTCCACATAGCTGTCGGAATCAACAAAGCAATATCTCTGCTGAATAACGTCTTCGGGCATCTGCTTTTCAAACATCTTTACGATCTGGGCAGTCTTTGCCGAAACGTTGTACTCTTCGCTGTGGATGACGGTGTATTTTACATTTGCGTAGTTGTAGGAGTTATAGCGCATGGAGATATCCGCCTGGATACCCGCATATGCGGTTGCGCCCTCGACCACGCAGATAAAGGAACCGCCGTTTCCGGTCATGCCGTATACGGGGAACAGCGCCTGCGTTTCATTTACAACTTCCTTGCGCTTCTGCGCATAATCCCAACCGTAGAGATTGGCAAAATAGCTGTTCTGCTTGAGCTTTCCGTTGTTGTAATTGATGAGCGCGCCGCCGCCCTCAGGAACCAGCATAAAGCCTTCCTGATCAACGCCCTGTGCGCCGAACATGGGAAGAACCGTAATATACGTAATCGGATAGTCCGCGCGATAGCGCATGTCCTGCATGGGCACGCTGACAAGGAGATCGCCGCCGTCCAGACGATATTCCATCGACACATTGAAAACGGGGGTGTCGGATTCCTTCTTGCCTGCGATCAGCGCCTGATCAATCGCATACTCTTCCTCATTGTAACCAAGCGCGGCGAACACCGCTTCAGCG
>JAZSFI010000530.1:0-9004 GCA_045532135.1 Clostridia bacterium
GGAATTTACGCGCGCTGTGATTCAGCGCGGTTACCGCGAAAACGGCATGATTGCCGGTCCCAGAAAGCAGTCTTCAGGTCTTATGCGCTATAAGGGATTTGTTCAGGCGCTGAACGACGAGGGCATCAAGGTTGTCCCCGAGTGGATTTTGGAAAGCGAGTTTAAGCTCGAATCCGGCTATAAGAATATGAAGAAGATTCTCGCCGGTGACTGCATGCCCCGCGCGATGCTGTTTGCCAACAACAAGCTGGCTTACGGCGCTGTGAAGGCGATTATGGAAGCCGGACTTCGAATTCCCGAAGACATGGCGGTCGTTTCCTTCGATGCGTTTGATCATACCGGTCTTGTTACGCCGCAGATTGCGTCCCTCAATCAGCCTGCGGAGGAGATCGGCAAGCGCGCGTGCGAAATGATTGTGGAAAAACTAACAGGCATAAACGCCGATCAGGCAAGGCATGTATTTTTAGAGCCTTTCTACACAGACGGAAATTCCTGGTGAAGACGAACAAACGCCCCTCAATAAGGAATCCGTCTTTCTTTTTAGAATATGCGCAATCGATTGCGCAATGGAATATAAACGACAAAACAATATTTAAAGGAGACTCAGATCATGGATTTCAGCACCACTTACGGAAAAGTCTACATTCCCGAACACGAGTATCTGGAGAGAGTTCAGAAGGCGGCGGCGCTTTTAAGACGCGACGGCTTTGATGCCCTGATCGTCAACGGAACCGAGTCTGACTATGCCAATCCCCGCTACTTCTCCGGTTACTGGCCGCTGTTCGAGCGCGCAGGCGTTGCGATTTCGGCAAGCGGCGAAGCGGCGCTGATGTGCGGCCCTGAGTCCGGCATTTTTGCCAAAGACCGCTCCAGACTTGACAAGGTATTTGTCCTGAAGGAATACCGCGAGGGCGCAAACCCCCAGTATCCGGAATTCGTGCCGGATACCTTCCATGACGTATTCAAGGCCATCGGCGTAACCGGCAGGAAGATGAGAATCGGCGTCGCCAGCTTCCTTGACACCTCCGTTACCATTTATCAGGGCATCAGGGATGCGTTCCCTGAGGCAGAGCTTGTTCAGGCGGATTACATCATGACCGAGCTTCGCCAGATCAAGAGCGCAGCCGAGCTTGCGTGCCTTCGCGAAGGCTATCGCATTGCCGAGGCCGCTTCTCAGGAAGTTATCCGCCTGATCAAGCCCGGCATGACCGAGCTTCAGATGGTCGGCGTTGCGCAGAGAGTGGTTTACGATCTGGGCGCGGAGTACGAAGGCCTTCCCATGTACGTATTTTCCGAGGCTTCCACCAGACACGCCATCAGCCGTTCTTCCTACAGAAAGTTTGAAAAGGGCGACATCGTTCAGCTGAACCTTTCCGCCAAAATCGACGGCTATTCCGCGGCGATCGGCTATCCCATCGTTCTGGGCAAGCTTGAGGGCAGAAGACGCGAGATCGTCCTCTTTGGCCGCGACGCGCATTTCTGGACGCAGAATCAGCTGAAGGCCGGCATCCCGGTTGCGGATGTTGCCAAGAACTTTTATAAGCACTATGTGGACAACGGCTTTAAAGACAACTATGTCTACGGACCGCTCCACTCCACCGGCCTTATCGAAGTTGAGGCGCCGTGGGTTGAAACGAGCAGCAATTTCAATTTCGAGCCCAACATGACCTTCCAGATCGACACCTTTATTTCCTCCGACACCTTCGGCGTTCGCTGGGAAAAGGGTATTGCCATCACGAAGGACGGCTGCGAAGTGCTCAGCCCCGAAATCGGAACGCTGTACGAGCTGGACAGATAAAAGATTCCAAACCTGCTAAGGGGGTGCATGTATGAACCTTATTGATATGTTTTATAAGGAAATCGAGGATGCAAAGGCGCGCAAGGTTCCGCTGATCATCCCCATCGGCACGATGGAGTATCACGGCGCGCATGCGAGCCTCGGAACCGATACCATGGTGATCACGGGCGTGATGGAGCGCCTTTCCGAAAGAAAAGAAATTATCGTTGCGCCGCCCATCTGGTACGGCGTTGCCAGCTACGCCGTGTCGGGCCCTGAAAAGAACACGATTCATGTGGACTCGGATCCGTATGAAATCTACATCACCGAAATCCTCAAATCCCTCGTTTACGGCGGCTGGAAGAATATTTATCTGGTGTTCCACCATCAGAGCGAGGCGGACGGGCTGATGCCGATGTCGCTTGCCTGCATGAAGGCGGCCAAAAAGGTAACGCTCAGATATCTTGAGGAGACGCGCGGACACGGCTGGTGGGGATCAAACGATATGAAGGACTATTATGAGAATCTGGACACAAGCGACAATCCCATGACCTTCATCAAGACCATTCAGCTGATGGACAACGAAACGCAAAAGAAAATCGGCGGCTTTGACCATGCGGGTAAATATGAAACCTCGCTCCTTTCAGCGGTTTATCCCGAAAATGTGGATTTTGCCCGCACAAAGGACAACACCGAGTGGTTTGCCGTTCCGTCTCAGGAAGCAAGCGTCGAACTCGGCGAAATGATGGTCAGGCACACGCTTGAATACCTCGAAAGGACGATTCAGTAATGTTTGGAAAGAAACACTGGTTTTTCCCGGACGCGGAGCTTCCGCCCAGAGGAAATCATCCCGAGCTTCCGGGGCATGAATCGTTTATTCTGTTTAACCCGAACGAGGAGGACGCGAAGATCGATATCGTTCTTCACTGGACGGACAGGGATCCTTCCGCTCCTTTAAAGGTTGAGGTGAAGGCCGGTCGCGTAAAGTGCGTCCGCTGCATGGAGGACGGCATTTTGGGTATGTCTGTTCCGGAAGGCGAACAGTATGCGGTTGCCATCCATTCGACCGTGCCCGTCATCGCGCAGTACGGCCGCCTCGACATGAGAACCGGTAACATGGCATTTTATACCACGCCCGGTTACTGTGAATAAATTGATTGCTCTTTTTCGTCAAAGGAGATGAAAACACATGGGTTTTAACATCGGCGTAGTTGGCGCAGGACAGTTTTCAAGGTGCTTTATTCCGCTTTTTCAGATGCACCCGTTTGCCGGCGAGGTTTCGCTGGCTGAACTGATTCCCGAGCGTCTCAAAAAAGTTTCCGAAAAATTCGGCATCAAAAAGACCTTCCCTTCTCTGGACGAAATGCTCAAGGATCCGACGATTGACGCTGTGGCCATTTTCACCCAGCGCCATCTGCACGGCCCGCAGGTCGTTCAGGCGCTTCGGGCCGGAAAACATGTGTATTCCGCCGTTCCCATGGCGCAGACCGAAGAAGAGATCGACATGATCTTAACTGAAGTCAAGCGCACCGGCCTTATGTACATGTGCGGCGAAACCAGCTTCTATTATCCCTCCACCGTCATCTGCCGCGACCGCTTCAATGCCGGCCTTATGGGCGATTTCCTTTACGGCGAAGCGCAGTATTATCACGATATGATGCACGGCTTCTACGACGCCTACCGCTATTCCGGCGGCGAGGACTGGACGAAGTATGCAGGCATTCCGCCCATGCACTATCCCACCCATTCCATGAGCATGATCCTTTCCGTCACCGGCGCGCACGCCACATCCGTATCGTGCCTGGGCTATAAGGACAGACACATGGACGGCATCTTCCAGAAGGGCAAGAACCTCTGGGACAACCCCTTCAGCAATGAAACCGCGCTTCTGAGAACCTCCGACGGCGGCATCATGCGCTCCAACGAATACCGCCGCATCGGATTCGGCGGCAAAAACTGCGTGTATATGTCCATGTACGGAACCACCGGTTCCTTTGAAGAAAACGCGGGCGGCGCGTTCTGGACGAGCCTAAAATGGGGCGACGTTGAAACGCTCACAGAGCAGATGGACTGCTTTGACGCGTACGATATGGACGAAGAAGTCAGAAGTGAAGCGCTTCATTATGATTTCCACGGAAAGCTTGCCAAGGCGCATCACGGCTATCGTCTGCCCGAAGTGTATTTCAGCCTGAACAACGGTCACTTCGGCTCCCACCAGTTCCTGATTGACGATTTTATGAAGGCGCTTAAAGTCAATAAGCTCCCGCCGAACCATGCGTGGCGTTCTGCGCAGTTCGTGCTTCCGGGTCTGATTGCGCATAAGTCTGCGCTCAAGGACGGCGAGACCATGGCGGTTCCCAAGATTGAAGACGTTCCCAAGAATTGGGAGATGCTGAATCCCGACAGCTTTGTTGCCTACAGGTTTGAATAAAACTTTGCGCGCATTCACGAAAGGGAGAAGGATTTTTCATGAGTGAGATCAATTACGCGTTCAGAGAGCGAATGCTGAAGGCGCATACGCGCTTTTTCCGCGACAACGATCATTGGGAGAAGGTCGCGGGTACGCTTGTCACGGATGAATGGGAAATTGTGTATCCCGAGTGCGGGGAAGAAGTGCTCGAATATGCAGCGCGGGACTTGTGCGAATTTCTTTCCGTTTCGATGGAAGTGTTTGTGCGCACGCGCAGAACGGGCGACATCCTTGAGGAATGCGCGCGCAAAAAAAACAAAATTATCCTTTATATCGATCCGCTCCTTTCTGGAAACGATCTGACCTATCGCATAAGCTCGGACGACGACGCTGTTACGGTCGCGGGCAAAACCCCGCGCGCGGTTGCGCAGGGCGTGTATTTTGTGGAAGACAGAATGCGCGTGCATCTGGGTCCGGTCATTGAATACATGGACGAAGTGAGAACGCCGCTGTTTCCGACCCGCATGATTCATTCGGGCTTCGGACTGGATATGTTTCCGGACGAGCATCTGCGCTCGATCGCCCGAAACGGCATCACCTCCATTCTCGTTTTCACCAAGGGCGTGGACAAAACGCCGCACGGATATCTGGATTTCAACAATCTCATTTACCGCGCAAACCGCTTCGGCCTTGACGTGTATGCCTACAGCTACATGAAAAGCGAAGTGCATCCGTCAGCGCCCGGCGCAGAGGAATATTATGAAGGCACTTACGGAAACCTTTTCAAGCGCTGCCCGGGTTTAAAGGGCGTCGTGCTGGTCGGAGAATCGGTGGAATTCCCGAGCAAGGATCCGCATGTCTGCCCCTACGGCTGGGAATATCTGAGGGATCATCCGGAGGCGAACCCGGATCATCTGCCTTCTCCCGGCTGGTATCCGTGTTCAGATTATCCCGAGTGGATCGATCTTGTCAAAGGCATCATCCGAAAGCACAAAAAGGACGCGGATTTTGTATTCTGGACCTACAACTGGGGCTATGTCAATAAGGAAGCAAGACTCAAACTGATTCGAAGCCTGCCCACAGACATCAGTCTCCTCGTGACTTTTGAAATGTTTGAAAAATTCCAAAAGCCCGGAAACGTCACCGTTTCCTGCGTGGACTACACGCTGTCCTTTGAAGGACCGGGCGAGTATTTCAGAAGCGAAGCCGAGGAAGCAAAAAAGCGGGGCATTCCGCTGTACGCCATGAGCAATACCGGCGGGCTTTCCTGGGACATCGGCGTGATTCCTTATGAGCCGTGTCCCGACCAGTGGAACAGGCGAAACGACAACATCGTAAAGGCGCATGAAGAATGGGGCCTTTCGGGACTCATGGATTCGCATCACTACGGCTTCTGGCCGTCAATCATTTCCGAGCTTGCCAAAATCGCCTACTGGTCGCCGAGAATGGATTATGAAACGGCGCTCAGAGAGCTGATTGAACGGGACTACGGCGAAAAAAATGTCGAGGCTGTCCGCGGGATTTTCAAAGATTATTCTGACGGAATCAGGGCCTATGTTTCCACAAATCCCGATCAGTATGGTCCGTTCAGAATCGGCCCTGCGTATCCGCTCCTATATAAAGAGGAAGCGATTCTGGAATCGCCCGATTATGCCATGCACAGTCACAACATGATCTGCGATACCATGTACAAATACGATATGGACAAGCTTCACTATCTCCAGTATGAAATTCAGAGCCTGTCCGAGATGGAAGCGCTTTTCAAAAAGGGAAGCGACGCGCTTTTGCCGGTGATCGATTCTTTGACCGGAAGGCAGAAGGAAGCCGCGCTTGATCTGTACGGCGTGGGCAGATTCATGCAGAATACTGCGCGATGCGCGGTCAATACCAAAATGTGGTATCTTTTGAAGCTGGAATTTTTGAAAAACGGCGAAAACAAAAAAGATATTGCAAAAAAAATGGCCGAGGTTGCGAAAAACGAAATCGAAAACGCAAAGAATACCATTCCGCTGGTCGAAAGAGATTCCCGCTTAGGGTTCGAGCCCAGCATGGAATACATGTGCGACAAGGCGCATCTTGAATGGAAGATTTTCCATACGGAGAAAGCGATTAACGCAATTATGAAGGAAGCAAACGCGTAAGAGTTCTCTCAGTCGCTTTCAGAATCCCAACGCTTCATCAACCTTGCAGGGGAGGCGTTTCGCTTCGCGCGTTCGCCCGGTATCACGCGATCAGAAAAGGAGGGCTTTTGGTATGGCAACGGAAGATTTCGTCTTACAAACATGTTTTATGGAGTCCTTTGACGGCGAAAAACTGTATACGGAAGTATATCTGCCAAAGGAAAACGGGACGTTTCCTGTCATTTGCATCCGGGATCCCTATGTTCAAAAGCCCACGGGCGCTGAACAGGAAAGAAAAGATCTCTTTGCCGCGCAGGCGGGACGACTGGGAAAAGGCTTTGCCGTCGTTCACCAGCATTGCCGCGGTTACGGCGGATCGGGCGGCGTGGCGCATCCGTTCATTTACGAAAAACGCGACGGCCTTGTGCTTCTCGACTGGATCCAGAAACAGCCGTTTTTCGACGGCAGCATCTACCTTGAAGGCGGCAGCTATACGGCGTTTGTACATCTTTGCTATCTGGATGAACTTCCGGATTGCGTAAAGGCCGCATCGCTTGCGATCTTTTCGTCGCACCCGCACTCTTTTGCTTATCTGAACGGCGAATATAAAATGCGCCTTGGCCCCTTGTGGTTCCCGACGGTTTTGCATGGAGAAACGCCGCTTCTGAATATTGACAATTGCGCAGATAAAAAGAACGTCACCGAGTTCTATAAAAAGATCACCTATCAGTATCCCTTCTATGAATATGCCGAGCGCATGTACGGCCACGACGTTCCGTGTTATACCGAATGGCTGTTTATGAACAATGACGAAGATGAGATGGCCACACGACCCAACGGCATCGGCGACATGCATGACGTTATGAAGCACGCAAAGATTCCGATTCTTTTGAGGGGCGGCTACTTTGATCCGTTCTATAACGGCATGGTTCCGATGTGGGACGAACTTCCCGATGAAGTAAGAAAGAAATCCGCGTTTCTTGTAGGTCCCTGGACGCACAGCATGACGCTTACCAACGTTGAAAAATGCCCGTTTATTCAGGAAGAGGGCGAAAGGGTTTTAGATCACGCCGGAGATTTCTTCCTTTATGTCCGCGACGGAAAACCTTTCCCGCATGCGGGCATCGGAAAAGTCAATGCCTATATCATGAACGAAGGCAAATGGGAAGATCGCGACGGATTCTACGACGACAAAGCCCAGCCCAAACGCCTGTATCCGGCGCACGACAGCGTTCTTTCCGCTGATAAGCCGGAGGATGGCGAGATTACGTACAGGTACAACCCCTATGATCCGCCTTTCTTCAGGGGCGGCCCCAATGCATTCTTCACCGAATGCGACGGCGCGGCGCTTCAGGAAGATATAAACTTCAGACCCGACGTAAAAAGCTTTATGACCGAGCCGCTGAATGAGGATATGCAGATTCGGGGATCCACCAAGGTGCATTTTGCCGTCAAATCCGACTGCGAAGACACCGCGTTCCTCGCACGCATTTCGCTGGTTACCGAAAGCGGCGAAGCATGGGTTCTGCAGGAGACGATTACGCCTCTGTCCCGCGCGGCAGGCACGTATCAGCCGAATTCTCTTGTTGAGTTCGACCTTGACATCGAGCCCATGTTCTGGACAGCCAAGGCTGGTCAGCGAATCCGCGTGGATATCGCTTCCGCCAACGCGTTCAGCTATTGGCCGCATTCGAACACGTGGGGCCATTGGGCGGTTCAGAGACATCCTAAGGTTGCAATGAATACGATTGTATTTGGAAAAACCTACGTGGAATTCCCGGTTATTTCAAAATAGGAGGAAACGAATATGGCCATTGCGCTTACAGGAAGCAAGGTTTCCGTTTCGTTTTCCGAAGAAAACGGCGCGCTTTTGAATCTTTCTGCCGTAAAGACCGGCTGGGAATTTGCGGGCGGGGGAGAGGCGCTCTCCTTTGAACTGGGTATTCCCAAGGAGCACTTTCCGGGAAATACCGTTCAAGGATATAAAACGAAGCCGGTCTGCTTGAAAACGGATGAAAATGAAATTGAAATCCGCTGGGACGGCGTAACGGACGAGGATGGAGAATGGCTTGACATCGCCTTTACCGGGAAAATCCGTTTGACCGATAACGGGTGCGTCTTCTCGGGTGAAGTGGAAAACCGCTCAAAGTATATGATCGAGCATGTCGCTTTCCCGTGCTTCGGCAAGGTAAACCCGCCGGCAGACGCCGAGAAAATGAATCTGCTCTTTTCCGCCTACAGCGGCGCGTTTGACGTGCCTCTGTATCCGTCGTTCACCACGATGAGCGGCTACTGGAGTACGATCAATCCGGTCAAATTCACGATGAGCCCCGAAAGCGCGTATGCGCTGATCCGTTCTGACGATCAGGGCGTGTGCTTTTCAAGGCACGATGCGAATCCCGATTATCAGATTTCCTATTTCAGCTATTTAAAGCCCCATATGCGCGATACGCACAGCGGCCGATACGACAATGTTCTGGATAAGGACGGAAATCCGCCTTACGTTAATCTGGCCGCGTATCACATGCTCTTTGTTCCCGAAAACGGGAAAAAAGCGCTTTCGCCCATCGCGCTTGAGCCGTATGAAGGTCCGTGGCAGGCGGGCGTCACCCAATACAAGCGCTTTTATGAAAAAGCCTTTTCGCCCGCGCCTCCGCCCAAGTGGGCGCAGGAAATCCGCGGCTGGTATCAGCTTCA
>JAZSFI010000219.1:0-1674 GCA_045532135.1 Clostridia bacterium
GCCCACATTCTTGGTAAAGCCGTCCATTTCGACCAGCAGCTGGTTGAGCGTCTGCTCTCTTTCGTCGTGTCCGCCGCCAAGGCCCGTGCCTCGCTGGCGTCCGGTGGCGTCGATTTCATCAATAAAGATGATGGCGGGAGCATTTTTCTTCGCCTGCTCAAACAGATCGCGAACGCGGCTTGCGCCGACGCCGACGTACATCTCCATGAATTCTGAGCCGGAAATGGTGAAAAACGGTACGCCTGCTTCACCGGCAACGGCTTTTGCAAGCAGGGTTTTGCCTGTGCCGGGCGGGCCGATCAGAAGCACGCCGTGCGGAATGCGCGCGCCGACCTTGGTGTATTTTTCAGGCGCCTTTAAGAAATCGACGACTTCCTTCAGTTCTTCCTTCTCTTCTTCCGCGCCTGCAACGTCGCCGAAGCGGGTGACATTCTGGCTGGGATCGGTCAATTTCGTTCTTCCGCGCACAAAGCTGTTCGCGCCCTTATTGGGGCCGTTGACCTGCGCGCGCATGACAAACACCATCAGTCCGCCGAACAAAAGCACCATGATTAAAATCGGCAGAAGCTCCACCCACCAGCTGACGCCCTCGGGCGGCTGAACGGAGGAGGTGAAATAATAATCCGTGGGGCTTACCTTTTCGCCGCCGGAATATTTTTCATAGATGCGGTTTACATCCTCATAGAACTGCTCCTGAGAGGGAATGGTGGCGTAGATATCGTACGCCTTTGTAGAGAAATTCTTTTCCGAGATGGCGGATTTGTCGGTGATGCCGACCAGCTCTTTTTCGACAATAATGACGGACTTAACCGTTTTGTCGGGATCCGCGCCCTCCAGTTTGTTGTGGTTCTGAATGTCATGGTCAATCCAGCTGAGAAGCTCGGAATACGTAAGCTTCTTGACTTGATTTTTCGGCGCGCCGACCAGATTTACGATCAGGAAAATGCCGCCGATGATAATGGCATAGATGAGAAGGCTTTTAAACAAGCCCTTTTTCTTATCGTTCAATCGGGTAATCCTCTCTTCCGGCGCATGCATTCTGCCCATGCGCCTTTTCTATCGCTTCTATTATATCACGTCCGGCGCGTATTTTCAAACGGGGGTTTGGTCTTTCATATGCCAGACAGATAAAATATAAGTTAATCTACGCCGTTTTCGTATACTTCCTCTTTCAAAACGCCGATTTCAGGAAAGTTGCGGTATTTCTGGTCAAAGTCGAGGCCGTAGCCGACTACGAACTCATCGGGAATGACAAAGCCGCAATAATCCGCGCGCACATCCGTCACACGGCGGTCGGGCTTATCGAGCAGGGCGCAGACCTTGAGGCTCTTTACGCCTTTTTTGAGCATATCGTTTTTAATGTAAGCAATCGTGCGTCCGCTGTCCACGATGTCTTCCACCAAAATGACGTGGCGATTTACGATCTTGCTGTCAAGCTCGGATACGATCTTGACTTCGCCCGAAGAAACCGTTGCGTTTCCGTAACTGGACGCAGTCATGAATTCAAAACGTACAGGCAGATCAATTTCGCGGACGAGGTCGGCAAAGAACACAACAGAGCCCTTCAGAATGCACACCATCAACGGCGCTTCGCCCTGATAATCGCGCGTGATTTCCTGACCAAGCTCGCAGATGCGCTTATGAATGGTTTCTCTGTCCAGAAGAATTTTCTTC
>JAZSFI010000225.1:0-3314 GCA_045532135.1 Clostridia bacterium
ATACAAAATGATGGTGTTTACCTACAAAGAGGCGCTTGAAGTCGATGAGGTTTCGCCAAAGGTAAAAATCTCCATCGGCATGGATGCGGCGGTCAACAGCGAACAGCTCAGCCGCTACAGAAGCGATTTTCTGAAGATCAAGGCGCTCGCGATTGATCCTGCGCCGTTTATCGAAAATGGATTTACAACCGCTGAGGCGGCCTTGGACAAGGCGCTTCCGATTGAAACGCTGAACCCGTTCTGAGTGAATAAGGATATACGCAATAAAGAGAAAGGAGTGACGCAGGATGAAACGATTCGGCTTTTTCAAAAAGCTTATGCTGAGTGTTCTGGCTGTTGTTTTGGTTTTTTCCGCTGCTCCTTCCGCTTATGCCTATATTCTTTCAAGCTCCAATACCGTTCAGAATTCCTTTAGCGCGGTCTATATGCCGCCTGAGGACATCACGGTTCCTGTATTGATCAAGAAAAATATTATTAATCTGGGTATAGACGAAATCGGTCCCGGCGGATTCTATTTCCATCTTCGAAATGTGGATACAGGCGAAACGGTTGTGACTGCGAGCCTTGAAACCGGTTGGGCGGTTATTCAGCTTCCTTTCGACATGGAGGACATCGGAAAGACCAGTCGCTACAGCCTTTGCGAACTCAACACGGGCGTGGAAAACGTGACCTATGACAGAACGGTTTATGACATCGGAATTTCGATTGATCTGAATGAAGAAAACGAATTGTACGCTGTTTTGACGGTGGACGACGCGCCTGTTCAGGAAATCTGCGTAACGTTTGAAAACGAGTATTTTGTGCCTGTCGCTCCGCCTGAGACCGGCGATGACGCACAGCCCCTTCTCTGGGCGGCGATGATGCTTTCAAGCGCTTTGGGACTGGTTGTTTTGAAGAAAAAAAGATTTGTTTAAAGGTGCGCCGAATCGGCACAAGAAGCAAAAGGGCTTCCTTGCATATGCGCGGGGAAGCCTTTTGATTATAAAAAATAAATTTAACGGAACAGATATGCTTTAAAGGGAGCGAAAAATTCAAAAGAAGAAGGATTTTTTGCACGGCGTGACGAATTAGAAACAAGATAATAATGCTGTTTTTTCGGGAGGGTACTGTGAATATAAAAACCATTCGCATTTTAAAAAACACGGCTACGGTTATGGTGGTCCTTGCGATGATTTTTGCATTTCTGATCGCCGGTATCCGTATCTTTGGCGTGCAGGTTTTCGGCGTTTTGACCGGATCCATGGAGCCCGCCTATCCCACCGGGTCGCTGATTTATGTAAAAAAAGTGGACACGGAGGATCTGCGCGTGAACGATGTTATCACGTTCAGCATTTCGCCCAACGTCATCGCCACGCACCGCATCGTGGAAATTGTTCCCGATGAAGCGAATCCGGCAATTGTGCGCTACAGAACCAAGGGCGACGCCAACAATGAAGTGGACGCATCTCTGGTCAGCGCGAACAATATTATCGGAAAAGCGATGTTTTCCATTCCGAGAATGGGCTATTTTGCCAGCTATATTCAGCAGCCGCCGGGAATCTATGTGGCGATTCTGGTTTGCGGACTGATGATTGCGTTTGTTTTCTATACGGATTCGCTGGAAAACAAGCAGAAAAAAGCGCCCCCGCGCAGGGGCGCAAACGCAAATGTTCCCCGCGGACGGATGCAGCAAAGACCCAATCCCCGCGCGCAGCAAAGACCTGCGCAGGCAAGGCAAATGCAAAGAAGACCCGTGCAGCAGGGGTATATGCAGGAAAGACCCTATCCGCAGAGAAGACCTTCTTCTCAGGCAGGAGCCTATCCCCGTGCGCAGCAAAGACCCTATCCGCCTCAAAGGAGACCGGTTCAAAGGAACGACGCTCCTTACGAGAGCGAATATTTGAGGCAGATGGGCTATCATTACGAAAACAGCTATCCCGGAGATGATTCGTATGCCCGTCCCCGTCAGAGGACGCAGAACAGCTATGCGCAGCCGCGCAGCGGTCAGAACGGCAGAAGATAATACCGAAGGGAAAATACGCTTAATAGGCGCAGGGCCGCTTCCAACCGGGTAGATCGACGGATTTATTCGAAGGGAACGGTCCTGCGCCGTTTAAGGGCGTATCCAGATATGTCTGTTTTTCGGAAAGGAGGAGTTTTATGAAGAAAGCGCAGAGGAACAAAGGGCTTTTACGCCTTGTTTTGGCTTTGGCTTTGCTTGTCGTTTTTGTGTTTTCTTTGGTTCGCCTGATCCGATATGCCGTTTCCTCCTTTTCGGACAAAAAAACAAATCAACAGCTTCAGGAAATGTACAGGGAAGCGGAGGATGCGGCCAATACGCAGGAACCTGCTTCAAATGCGGACGAAGTTTCGAAAACGGAATTGTCGGATCAATACCAGTATATCGGAAACTCGGTTTTGCCGGAGCTGAAAGGTTTTCTGATGGAGAATCACGATACCGTGGCGTGGCTTCGCATTTCGGGCGACATTGTCGATCTTCCGGTCGTATACCGAAACAACACCTATTACCTTGAACACAATTTCTATCGGGAAAAAAGCGAGGGCGGAACGCTGTTTCTGGACGAGATGCATCCCTTTTTGGAGGACACCCAGTATCTTGTCATCCATGGACACAGCATGCAGGACGGAAGCATGTTCGGCCTTCTGACGCATTACCGAAACGAAGGATATATTGAAGCGCATCCGACGCTTACGCTAAGCACCCTGTATCGGAAAGAGGAATATGAAGTGATCGGCGTGCTCTGTGTTCCGGAGGATGTAAACAGCGACGGCTTTGTGCCGTATCTGGGCATGCGGAAATTCCGTTCGGCGGAGCAGTTTTATGATTTTGCCAAAATCATCCGAAAAAACGCCCTGCACTGGAAGGAAGGCGCCGAAATGCATGCAAACGACGCGCTGCTTGCGCTTTCCACCTGCTATGAGGACGAGAGAATTGTCGTAATGTGCAGAAGAACAAGCCCGTAAAATGTGGAAAAAAAGGAGCGAAAGCAGATGATAAATCTTCTGCTTTGGCTCCTTCGCGGGATTTCTGACATAATGCGTTTTTCATATGAATTTGCATATATATCGGTCGGGCGGGGGCTCTAACCCGCCTATGATACATACGTTTTTCCGGCGCGAGCAAGCCCCCGCCCTGCGATTCGCCGGAAATATCATTTTGAGGGCAGTTGCCGATATTATTTCGGCAACAGTATGCTCGGGAGGCGAAACGCCTCCCCTGTGGAGTGAATACAACGTCGGATTTGTACAAAACGTTTGTTTTTTCGTAGGGGACGGGTTTCCCGTTCCGGACATGCCCTATCAAAAAGAGCGCT
>JAZSFI010000056.1:0-4262 GCA_045532135.1 Clostridia bacterium
ATTGTAAACTGGCGCACGCGAATCAGGCCGTGCATTTCGCCGGAATCTTCGTTTCTGAAAAGGGTCGAGGTTTCGCCCAGGCGCATGGGGAGCTCTCTGTAGCTTCTCTGGCGGTTGAGATACACCTGATACTGGAAGGGGCAGGTCATGGGACGAAGCGCGAAGCATTCCTTGGTCTCATCGTAGGGATCGCCGAGAATGAACATGCCGTCCAGATAATGATCCCAGTGGCCGGAGATGCGATACAGGTCGCGCTTGGCCATGAGGGGGGTCTTGGTGAGAAGGTATCCGGCCTTCTGCTCGGTGTCTTCCACCCATCTCTGAAGAAGCTGAATCGTTCTTGCGCCCTTGGGAAGCAGGATCGGGAGACCCTGACCGATGGAATCAACGGTGGTGAAGTATTCAAGTTCGCGGCCGAGCTTGTTGTGGTCGCGCTTTAATGCATCCTCACGGGCGGCGACGTATGCGTCCAGCTCTTCCTTGGTGGGAAAAGCGGTGGCATAGATGCGCTGAAGCATCTGGTTTTTCTCGCTTCCGCGCCAGTATGCGCCTGCGATGGACATAATTTTGACGGCCTTGACTTTGCCGGTGGAGGGGAGATGCGGGCCGGCGCAAAGGTCGGTAAAGCCTTCCTGCTTGTAGAAGGAGATGGTTTCGCCTTCGGGCAGGTCGTTAATGAGGTCGATTTTGTAGGGCTCATCCTTCATCAGTTCCAGCGCTTCTTCGCGGGAAAGCTCGAAGCGCTCAACGCGGGAATTCTTCTTGACAATTTTCGCCATTTCCTTCTCGACGGCGGCGATGAAATCGGTGGTGAAGGGCTCGTCTACGTCAAAATCGTAGTAGAAGCCGTTGTCGATGGCGGGGCCGATGGCGAGCTTCGCGTCGGGGCGAAGGTTCTTGACGGCCTGCGCGAGTACGTGGCTTGCGGTGTGGCGAAGCACGCGAAGGCCTTCAGGATCGGCTGCGGTTAAGAATTCCACTTCTGCGTCCTCATGGATGGCGGCGGCCAGATCGGTCACAACGCCGTTGACCTTTGCGGCCAGCGCGCTCTTTTTGAGCTCCTTATCGATTTCGCCCGCGATGTCGAGGGCGTTTTTGCCGTTTTCAAACTCGTATGCATTTCCGTTTACCATGATTTTCATGTTTGTTTCCTCCTTTTCGGAAATAAAAAACGCCCGTCCCTCATGCGAAGGGACGAGCGGTATGCCCGTGGTTCCACCCAACTGACGCGAAGATTTCGCGCCGCTTTGAAAGGCTGTATCGTGCCTTCATTACGCCTGCGGTCAGGAGGCGGTGCGCCTGAATCAAGGTGTGCTGCATGCGCTTTCAGCCCGTGGCGCACGCTCTCTTTCGCTCTTTTTGATTCGGCAAATCTCCGTCATTCCGTTGGATTAAGGCGATTATACGCCCGAAACGGGTTTGTGTCAAGGCGCGGATTGTAAAATCGGCTGTAACAGACGCAAAGGCTTATAGGCGAATGATGTGTATTTTCCCCTTTTGCTCCTTTTTTGATGCAAATTCGAGAAGCTTTCCTGAATTACCAAAGGAACGGCGGACAAAACAGATAAGATAATCGCAGTGTTCGAGCATATATTGATTTGCTCGAATGATGGCAAAGCGCCTTGGCACGGATTCAAGTCCTTCCGGATATAGGGATCCATCGAATCCGTCCGAAAGCAAAATAGAACGGGATGGATAATAATATGGAAGCAGTCGAAGAATTCTTATGTCGGGGAATTCTGATTTTAAATATACTGCGGCTGATGAAGCAAGCGCGTCAAATGAACCATAACTGCCGATTACGAATTCTGATACATTTTCGCAGATGATCAGACGCCGGATTTCTATTTTCAGCTGTTCATATAAAGATGAAGGTGCATCTCTGTGTCCTATGAAGAAACATCTGTGTTTGCAGATTTAAATCACCTCTTTTGAGTTATTGTAACTCAAAAGAGTTAAACTTTTCAAGCACATGAGGGTATCATAAATACAAAAGATGAGGTGATGCCCTTGAATATCGGACAGGCTGTCAGAAAACGCATTATCGATCTGTGTCAAAGCCATGATCTTACTGTGAACGGGCTTGCAAATATGTGCGGTGTGACGCAGTCTACGGTCAATAATATCGTCAGCGGCAGAAACAAAAGCGCAACTGTATCTACGGTCAAGAAGATTTGCGACGGGCTTGGAATGACGATACAGGAATTTTTCGACGATGAAGTGTTTTACGATCTTGAACAGGAAATCAAATAAAATCCGGCTTTCCCGATGTGCGAAAGCCGGATTTTTGCTGTTTATCGGGTGAATATGTAATATACGCTCATATATATCATGAATTGTAGGGCGGGGGCTTGCTCCCGCCGTATGAAACGCTTGAATTACGATCTTAAAGATATTGGGAAACAATGAAAAGAGCTTTAATATATGCATATTTCCCGGTGAGCGGGTTGTCGGCGGCGGGAGCGAGCTTCCCTACGCCGACACCGGCAATTGCAGTACTGGAGAGAGGATGCACGATACATAAAAACGCCCGTCCGGGTTTTATCCGGACGGGCGTTGGTTGGATCAGTAGATCAGATTCTCGTTCGAATCTTTTCCAAAGAAATGCATGACTTTGCCGGAGAAGGTGATGAAAAGCTTCTTGCCGTATACGAGGGTGTCGCGCATCTCGTGGGAGAGGTTAATGGTGGGGATGCGTACGATCAGGCGCGTGCCGTCCTCGGTATAGACGTGCAGGTGAAGTTCGCTTCCCATCATTTCGTTGACCTCAAGCGTGCAGGGAATGGCGGAGGGAGAGTTTGCATCGGCCAGAGAAATATGCTCGGGGCGGACGCCTAAGAAAATCTCCTGCGCAGTTACTTGCTTGGCTGAAAGCTCTTCGCCCTTTTTGCCGTCCACTTCGATCTTCGCGCCGAAGGGAGTGACGAAATACTTGCCGTTTTCCTTTATGAGCTTGGTGGTCATCATGTTCATCTTGGGCGCGCCGATAAATTCGGCGACAAAGATGTTGTGGGGCATTTCGAAAACTTCGGTGGGAGTGCCGACCTGCTCGATGATGCCGTCGCGCATGATGACGATGCGATCGCCCAGCGTCATGGCCTCGGTCTGGTCATGGGTGACGTAGACGAAGGTGGTGTCGAGCTTCTGGCGAAGGAGGATGATTTCAGCGCGCATCTGGTTTCTGAGCTTGGCGTCTAAGTTGGAAAGCGGCTCGTCCATCAGGAAAACCTTGGAATTACGTACCATGGCGCGGCCGATCGCAACTCTCTGGCGCTGACCGCCGGAAAGCGCGCGGGGCTTTCTTAAAAGGTATTCGGTGATGCCGAGGATTTCCGCGGCGGAAGTAACCTTCTGATAGATTTCATCCTCGGGCATGTGCTGGAGGCGAAGGGAGAAGGCGATGTTGTCATAAACGGTCATGTGGGGATAGAGCGCATAGTTCTGGAAAACCATGGCGATGTCTCTGTCCTTGGGCTGAAGGTCGTTGACGACCACACCGTCGATTTCGATAGTGCCGCCGGAAATATCTTCAAGACCCGCGATCATGCGAAGCGTGGTGGATTTTCCGCAGCCGGAGGGGCCGACGAATACTACGAATTCCTTGTCCTTGATTTCGAGGTTGAAATCATGAACGGCGGTAACATTATTATCGTAAACCTTTTTGACATCAGTCAGTTTTACGCATGCCATATTGAGTTTCTCCTTTTTTCAGTTTGCTTACGTCCGTTATCCCTTAACGGCGCCGCCGGTTACGCCTTCTACATAATACTTCTGAAGGCACATGAACAGGATCGTTACGGGAAGCGCTACCAGTACGCCGCCGGCGCAGAACATGGTGTAGCACTTGTCGATCTGATCGTGGTTAAGCCAGTCGTAAAGACCGACGGCGACGTTTTTGCCGCTGGAGGTACCAAAGGAGATATAGCGGGCAAATACGTAATCACCCCACGGAGCCATGAAGGCGGTTAAGATGGTGTAGATGACGATGGGCTTTGCAAGGGGAAGGATGATCTTCATAAGCACCTGCAGGCGCGTTGCGCCGTCCACGCGGGCCGCTTCGTCCAGGGACTTCGGAATGGTGTCGAAAAAACCCTTGGAAACATAGTAGCCCATACCGGAGGAAGCGATGTATACGAGGATGAGGCCAGGAACCGAATTGGCCTGCGTCATGCCCAGATCTTTAAGTACGTTGTACAGAATGATCATGGTGAGCATGCCGGGGAACATGCCTAAGATGAGCATAAAGCGCATTAAGGGCTTTC
>JAZSFI010000389.1:0-6967 GCA_045532135.1 Clostridia bacterium
AAAAGGCGCTTTATGAGGCAGCGGAAGAAATGAGCGCTTTACAGGTCACCCTAAAAAAACTGACCGTTACCCAATCCAAGGCGATGGAAACGGAATATCTTTCGAAAATATCGCTCTTGGCCGCAAGCGTTCAAAACAGCCTTTCTACACTTCCGATTGGCGTGCACGAAGCAAAAGACGCAATGAAATTTGTAAATCAGGCGGGCGATTTTGCTCTGAGCGCGCTTAAAAAGATATCCAAAGGCGGCGCGCTTACGGAAGAGGATAAAAAGATTCTTCTTTCGCTTTTGGAAACCTCCACACAAATGTGCATAACCCTTGGCGAGCTTACGCAGGCTTTTTCTGAAGGGAAAATCACACTCAGCGAAAATCGGGAAGATATTGACGGTGAATTTCAGAATCTTACGCACCCAAAAGACGAATATCCTACGCTTTTGTATGACGGACCGTTTTCAGACAGCCTTCTTGACAGGAAAATGAAAGGGCTTGGAGAAAACGACGTTTCGATGGAAGAAGCGAAAAAGGCGCTTTCGGAATTTTGGGAAACTGAGCTTGATGACATCGAATTTCTGCACGAAACCAAAGGCAATGAAGAAACATATGTATTTCGCATGAAAAACACAAATTCGGAGGCTGCGGTTACCAAGCGCGGAGGGAAGGTTTTGTATGTGCTTTCGGATCTGAATCACCGAGAGGAAAAATTGGACGCTCAGAAGTGCATAGAGATTTCAAAAGATTTCCTCTATAAAAAAGGCTTCGGGCAAACGCATGCCGGATACTACAGAAAATATGAAGGAATCATCACAGTAAATCTCGCGCCTGTTGAAGAGGGTATAATTCTGTACCCGGATCTTGTCAAAATCGAAGTGGATATGGAAAGCGGAAACATCATCGGCATGGAAAATACGAATTATTATATGAATCACGTAAAAAGAAACCTTGTAAACGATGCTTGGGATGTGTCTGTGGATACAGATTATGGTGATATGAACGTATTGTCCGTAAAGCCTGCGCTGATTCCGATTGATGCTAATGAAAAAGCAGCGATTGAGATCCACGTTAAAGATGAAAACAACGAATATCTCATTTATAAGGACGCAGAAACCGGGGAAGAAATTATGCTGTATGAAGTCGTTCATACTTCAGACGGCACAATCGTCCAGTAAGGAGAGACGAATGATCAATACGGGAAGTTTTACACCCGTGAAGCCTTCTTCGCATACAATGCCAAAGACGATGTATGCGGAGAGTGACAATATGATTGCAAGAGGCGAACTGTACAGCGCTTGCCTGGATCCCGTCATCGGATCCGAGCAGGGCGGCGTTCGCCCCGTACTCGTGATACAAAACGATGTTGGAAATCGGTTCAGCCCAACGGTGATTGTGCTTGCGGTGACGGGGCAGATGAACAAAGCAAAGCTCCCGACGCACGTTCAGGTGGCGGCGGAAGGGAACGGACTGCAAAAGGATTCGGTGGTGCTTGCCGAGCAAATCAGAACGCTTGACAAAAGAAGATTAAAGGAAAGAATCGGTTCGCTTACGCCGGAACAGATGGATAAAGTTACGGAAGCGGTCAAAATCTCGCTGGGATTTCCAATATAAAAAGCCGCCCGACAAGGGCGGCATACTTAAATGAAAGCTACTTCTGAGAAATCTGATTGACACCAAATTCGGTTGTATCGGTTGCCTTGAGTTCGAATTCGCTCGATATGCGAAGGGTATCAAAAACTTTGTTGATTTCGTCGGCTCCGTTTTTGTTGATGGAGTGCATCAAAAAACGCATTGTGTTTGCCGGTGTTTCGCCGGGGAATACCATAAGTTCGCCGTAATAATAATCAACGCCATCCAATTTACCGTGGACAATGACTTTAACAATCCTATAGCCGTCAACAGTATATTTATCAAACTTTACAATCTTGGGATCATCCAAACCGCTTTCAGAACCCATAGTGCCGAGAAATGCTTCTTTTGTCGTTTTTGTGTAGGAAGTATTGATTTCAACGATCTTGTTGACTTTGATATAAGTCAGTTCGTCTTTGGAAAAAAGAGAGTCGCCTGATGAATCACCCTGATGGAGCGTGTAATCAGGTAAGGTTAATCTGGCCCAGCCGTAGGTAAGCGTATTGTTTTGATAGAGTCCTCCGTAGATGCACGAATCGGTAAGCGGCGGGTTTTTAATAACGATTCCGCCGGTAGTATTGTATGTATTGGTATCATCATCGCGATTCAGCGATTTTTCGGTTATGGTTTTTGCGGCAATGAAGACGCATAAAGCAAGGAAAACAGAAAAGATGATTTTTCCAACGCCGCCTTTATTCTGTTTCTTACGCTTGACAGCAGGAATATACTCGCCATCCGTTGAAAAGGAATCGGGTACAGTCTGGGGACGAAGATCAGGCGCAGGCTGCGGTTTGGGCTGCGATTGCGGCTGGGGCTGGGGTTTAGGCTGAGGCTTGGGCTGTGGCTCGGGATCAGATGCGATACGCGCTACCTGCGCGCCGCAGTACTTGCAGAAATTCGCCTGATTGGAGATTTCTTTTCCACATTTTTCACAGAACATGGTAATCCTCCTTGAAATACGTGCAGTATGGACATTTTCTGCACATGATTACAGAAATTCGCTTTTAGTATTATAGCGCAAAATGACAATGAAGTCCATATAAAAATGCAGTTTCAATATATTCATATGATGATTGAGGAAGCTGACGATTATGCGTGTTTTAACGTATGATCTTTTGGATTCTTCGTATACTAAGCAGGAAGGAGTGATGAAAATGAATCCGTTTTTGAAAACGCCCTCTTATAAGTGCGACATGCTTTTGAACTGGAAAACGATCTTCAAAAAGCCGTATGACAAACGTACGACCGATCCCTATACAAAAACGCGCGTGATTCTGATGAACGGCACAGAGTTTGAAAACGTATGGTTTTCGCATCAGTTTCAAAGAAACACGCTGGACAACAATGTGCGCAGACAGCTTGCGCTTTTAAGAAGAAGCGAACAGCAGCAGCAAAAGCTTTTATGCTCGCTGAAGCCTGCGGACGAAACAATGCTTGAGCACACCATCGGTTATGAACAGCTGGCGGTAGACTTGACGGCGCATCTTGCCAAGCGCACGAGGGATGCAAATCTTAAAAACGCGCTTGATTTTGCGCTGCTTGAGGATTTTGACCATCTTTACAGATATTCGAATCTTCTGAAGATGGAATCCGGTGTGAAAGCGGAGAATCTGGTCGGGCATTATACGGAAATCATGCCTGCAAGGCCTACGATTGCCCATCACAGACATCCGTATGATTCCGTACGCTTCCCTGACACAAGGGAAAATCCGCCGATTTTTGACGTGCTTGCTTCAAATGTCATAACGGCAGCAGAACAGCAGACGATGAATTATTATATGAATGTGTCCGCTGTCTATCCGAGCGAATACGGCAAAAAGCTTTATCAGGAAATCGGCATGATCGAAGAGCAGCACGTTACGCATTACGGAAGCCTCTTAAACCCCAAGAAAACGTGGTTTGAAAATCTGCTCATTCATCAGTATACGGAGTGCTGGCTTTACTGGAGCATGGCGGAGACCGAAATCCATCCCGAGATTAAAGATATCTGGAAAGCGATGTTTGAAATCGAACTTATGCATTTAAAGGTAGCAGAGCAGCTTTTAAAGGACTACGACGGAAAGGCGTGGCAGGATGTAATCCCGGATGCAGAATTCCCCGCACCTTTGAAGCTCGAAAGCAATATTCCTTATGTAAGACAGGTGCTTGAAAATACGGTGGATCTGACGGCAAAGCGCGAAATGTATGTGGATGTAAATACGCTTGATGAAAACTCCGATTTCTTTGAATATCAAAGGCGCATCAATTCCGATACGGATACGGTCATGAGCCATGTCGTGATCCGCGACTATATTTCGAGAAACTGCCGTGATTACCGCTACGAGACAGCGCCCAACCCAATTGAGGAATTGCGCAATTATACCTGCGACAACATTTGCGTAGGGCGAAGAATAACGGATGATTGCAGATAGAAAAAAGCGGCGCAAAGCCGCTTTTTCTATGCTTTCTTTTTAATCGTCGCCGCGTATGCGCTGTTTAAAAGACCATGGAAAGCCAAGATCATGAACAACAGGTCAATATAAAAGCGGTTTTAAAGTGGAGGCGTCATACAACACGTCCGAGGGAATATTGCTGAGTGATTTCGAAGCGGTTCTTGCCATCAGCGCGCGAAGCTCGTCCGCCATGCGCTCTACATATTTTAAAACGCCGCCTGCGCCTTCATCGTGAAGGGAGGGGAGGATCGCGCGGCCGACGCACACAGCCTTTGCACCGAGCGCGAGACATTTGAACGCGTCTGCGCCTGTGTCTACAGAGCAGTCCACAAAAATTTCCATGCCGTTTCCAACGGCGTTTTTGATGCGAGGAAGCATTGCAAGCGGGGGAACGGCGCATGGCTGAATGCCGTGGTGATGGGAAAGAAGAATGCCAGAAACGCCTGCGTCTTTGCACTTAACTGCGTCCTGTACGCTCAAAACGCCTTTAACAACAAAGGGAAGATTTGTCGCTTTTACAAAAGATACGAGTTCTTCGCGTGTAACCGGCTCCATTTCCATACCGAGACAAACATCGTTATAGCCTCTGTGGTCAAAGGAATGATCTATATCCATGCCGACGGCAAGCGCGCCTTCCTTTTCGGCGTGCTTTAAATATCTGAATACTTTTTCGCGGTCTTTATACGGCTTTACGATCTTTATTGTTTCTGCGCCTGTTTCACGGATACGCGTAAATTCGTCTTCATCGCCCATGCCGGCCCAGTTGAGAATACCGGCGAGTTTTGCACCCTTTGCCATTTCAACCATTCCGCCGGGATGAGTGCCGGAAAGATGGGAAAAGGCAGCGATCATAATGGGGGATGAAAAGGTTTTTCCGAAAAGAGACATCGAAAGATCCGGTACTTGGCTGTCCAGATATCTTGCTTCCACCAAAATTGAATCGAAGTATGCGCGCGTGATCTGATTGGAATCGCGCAGATTGCTGATTTTTGAAAGATCCATAATACTCTCCTTTATTTACAAACGCCTGAGCGTTCCGTTTTCTTCGATAATTTCATGGAAGAAGGGACGTTCTTCAAGATGTGCGTTTGGGCTGTGAAGGGTCAGATACAGCTTGTTGTCGAGCCCCTTGAACACCATTCCGTGTCCGCCGTCATCCATAAAGAGGGGCGCAATCTGTGTGAAATTTCCGTCGATATCGCCATTGTCCGATATTGCCACGGCTTCCGTATACCCGCCTTCGGAAAAGCTTGCCCAAAGACAAAGAAGGCTTCCGTTTTCGCATCGCCACATAAACGGTCCGTCCGTGACATAGCCGTCTATCCCGCTTCGGTGATGCACGGATTTTTTCCAGTCAGCCTCGGATGCACGGAAAAGAAGACGCGGTTCGCCGTCCGCATTTTTAAGATCCTTGGTGAGCTTTACGGCGCATACCTCGCCGTCGCCCACCTGTACCCATTCGTGGCAGAACACCATATAAGGATCGCCGTTTTTGGATAAATAAAACGTGCCGTCCAGACACTCCCAATCAGGCGGCGTTATACAGCCGTCGGAATGCGGAATATAGGGACCAACAGGCGTATCGGAAACCAGAATTGCAGTTCCGCGGCAGGTTGTTTCGCTTTTGAAACTTGCAAACATGTAGTATTTGCCTTCATACATATGTACTTCAGGCGCCCAGTAGTTTCGGTCAGCCCAAAAGGTTCCGTCGTTTTTAAAGCAAACAATGGGATCAGACCAGTTTTCAAGGTCTTCAGATACATAAACGTCAAAACCGTTTGCCAATCCCCAGCAGGTTGCGCCGCGCGTTCCGAAAAGATAATATTTTCCCCCGTCAACAAGAACGAAAGGATCGCGGATGTTGATTTCAGTACGCTTCATAAAAACACCTCCGGTTGTCTTTTGATGATTCAATTGTAACAAATTCAGCGCCCTCGTTCAAGCTTTTCCGGAATAAATATCTGTATATAAAAATAAAAAGGACGTCCCGAAGGACGTCCGAAAACAGTCGTGTTTTACTGCTTTGCAAGATAATTGTCGTAAGCTTCCTGATAGAGCTCGACATAGCGTTCTACGCCGATGCCCTTGGCGGCTTCGATAAAGGCGTCATAGCCTTCATCAGTTACGCCGTTCTTGATGAACTCGATTACGGTTTCCTGAACAAGCTTCTTGAGCTCGGTGAAGATGTTGTTTACTTCAATGGCGTCTTCGTTGCTCATCTTGGAAAGATCGCGCAGGTACTGATAGCTCTTGTACTCGAGGACGCCTGCTTTTGCATAGGCAACGGAATCTTCATAGCGCTCTACACGGTGGGGAGCCATCTGGTAGATTGCGGAATAGTACTCGCCGGGCGCGAAGAACTGTCCCATGGTTACGGGAACGATATCATAGAGGCCGTTGTTCTCAGGTACATTGATAATTTCATACTTGCCGGCTTCATTGATGATCATCTGTTCGCCCATCTTGCCGTTGGCCGCGATCATCATGTTTTCGGTTTCAAGCTGAGCGTCCAGCCACTTGAGCGCAGCCACGGGGTCTTTGCAGTCCTTGGTCAGATAAGCGCCGGCCTTGGGGACTTCAAGGATAGAAGGAACGGTTACCTTATAGCCATCAGCCGCGGGAGGCAGCATGGAATCGAAATTCGGGATAGTGTCTGCGGTCAGAGCAGTGTTGATAAGACGCAGATAGTTGAAGGATGCAACTTCGCCTGCATTGACCTTGTTGGCCCAAAGGTTAGAATCCTGCGTCAGGGATTCGGGATCCATGAGACCCTCGGAATAGAGGAGATGCAGCCATTCGCATGCCTCGCGGAAGCCGGGCAGATCGCCAACGAAACCAACGGATTCGTCTTCGTTGATGTTGGCAAACAGATACATGTTCAGCGGTACGCCGAAGGAAGAGAACTGCGCCCAGAT
>JAZSFI010000281.1:0-4030 GCA_045532135.1 Clostridia bacterium
TGAAGGAAACGAAATCGGGCTCAAAGTTGGCGAGCTCTTCTTCAGTGGGGTTGATGAACATGTTCTTTACGAAGTGGGCGTCCCATGCAACTTCCATGATGAAGCGGATGGCCATGCGGGTGTCCTTGTTGGCGCCGCAGAATACGTCCATAACGTACAGCTTCTTGCCGGAGAGCTGCTTGATGGCCTTTTCCTTGCAGGATGCCCAGGCTTCGGGAGAAGCGGGCTTGTTGTCGACTTTAAACTCGTCAGAAGTCCACCACAGGGTGTCCTTGGAAACTTCGTCCATTACGAAGAACTTGTCTTTGGGGGAGCGGCCGGTGTAGATGCCGGTCATAACGTTAACGGCGCCCAGTTCAGTAACCTGGCCCTTGTCAAAGCCTTCAAGCGCGGGATTCATCTCTTCTTCGAACAGCTTTTCGTAAGAAGGATTGTGGACGATCTCAGTAACGCCGGTAATGCCGTACTTAGCAAGATTGAGTTCAGCCATGTTGCATGCAACCTCTTTCCAAATATATTTTTCTAAATGAAAACCCATAAAGGAAAATCCGAAAGCGCAAAAGCTTTGAAGCCAGATTTATCAAAGCCCCTTCTTTCGCATTCTATCCGATACCATGATACAGGAATATAAAGATAAAATCAACATACTTTTCTAAAAATTAGATTAAACTTTGGGTCGAATAAGGATAAATGTTGAAATTGCCATTAAAACAAACATATAAGCAGCGGAAGTATCCCCCGCCCTACGGCCTCAAACCAAACGGATAAAGAAAAGGGAGCTGTTTTCTCAGCTCCCTTGGGATTATTCAATTCACTCTGAAATCAATTTCTCTGGGCGGAACACGGGTCAAGCGGATTTCTTCGAGAAGCTCGCTTGTAACGGCGACGCCCCTCTTTTTGGCTTCACGGTTGGCTTCCATGCCGAACCAAAGGTCGGTGAGCGAAGTCTCGCCTTCGCGGATGGTGGCGTGCTGCTCTGAGAAAAGTTCCTCCAGGAAGTCGTAATTTCCGATTTCATAAGCAGCGAAGCCTGCAAACAGGCGGCTTCGGTCGTCCTTTTTGGTGATTTCGGAAGCGGCTTCGAATACGTCCCACGCTTCCTTAAAACGCTTGGCTTTATTGAGAAGCTGGAGATATTCACGCGTATAGGCGGCGTCGAGCTCATATCCGCCGGCCTCGCAGGCTTTCTTCATAAGCTCAATCGCTTCGTCCTCGTTTCCGCGCCTCAATGCAATCTGGGCGCGGTTTCGGATGGCCTGCGGGCGAATTTTGGCGTTTTTGACACCCTTGAAGCACTTTTCGGCTTTGTCAAGATTGCCGTTTTCAAACTCCATAACGCCGAGCATGAGCTTTGATGCACAGGAGGTATCGTTTTCGAGCATTTCGCGCCATTCCTCGGCAACCATGAAGGAATCGCCCTTGAAGCAGGAGAGCTTGCCCTTTTTAAGCAGCGTCATCCACGGCTTCTGTTCATCCGTCATGGAACAATCCGGGAATTCATAGCCTGCGGGAATGGGTTTTGCCTTTACCTTTTCGCGGCGGTTTCTTTCAAGCGCGCCCCAGCCGGTGCCTTTATAGATGATTTCCATCTTGCCGTCAAAAAGGTCGCTGGCCCTTTTGTCGATTGAAAGAAGCTCATCATCCGAAAGCACGTTCATGGTGATTTCGCGAACGACGTCTCTGGAATCGTGCCACTGTTTGAAAAGCTTTTCGGGCTCATCCGCCTGCGCGCAGGAGAATACCTGCGTAAAGGAGATCGTGCTGTTGGCTTCGATTTCATAGCCGTGCACCTGAGACGGAGCGAGGCCGGCCTGCAGCTCGATATAATCTCCCTGACCCGGCTCGCTCAAAAAGTCGCACCAGAAGCGTCCGCCTCTGCCTTTGCCCCAGCAGAACATCTTTCTGTAGCGCAAAGGGCGGGTGCTCTTTTCAAAGAACATATAGCCGTCCTTATAGGCAACCGCTTCCCACGGACAGACGGTATTTTCACTTGTCTGGAAGAAATATTCGCTGGAGCGCGGAATGCGCATGGAATAGGACGCGTCGAAATCGGCATGCTCTACGCCGTTTACGTCCGTATAATACGGCATTTTGGCGTGACCGAAGCCGTTTGCGACATATTTGATTCTCTCGGGATCCGAGTCGTCCTTGATCCAGTCCTGATAGAATACTTCGTCTGTTTCGCTGAACACGCGCGCTTCTTCCGTTTCGATGACGGCGGTATTGGTCCACCAGTACATCGGCTTTTTGAAATCATCGTCGTTTACGATTCGAACGTGCGCAGCCAGCGCTTTCGCGCCGTCCGGCAGATGAAAATCGATCGACCAGAAGAGGTTTTTCTGTCTTTCGTAATCATACATGCGCAAAAACGGCGCTTCGCCTTCCTTTTCTACCTTTGCAAAAAACATGGGGCTTGAGGTGGAGAAGGTGTGCCCCAGCTGGGACACATTCCACTCCACGCCGCCGCTGGTCCATGCATCTCGAATCGCGAGGTTGGCAGGCTGGAACACAGGATTGGTGAAAAGAATGGGGCGACCCGACTTTTTATCGGTAAGCGAATAGAGTTTACCGCCCAGCCACGGGAGGAAAACCGCTTCGATGTTCTCGTTTTCCATGACGATTACATCGCGCTCAATCGGATCTCTTGCGCGGGTATAAACATCCTGCATGCGATACGGGAGCACGCGCGTTCCGCAATCGCGGCCCAGCGTCTCGTTATCCTCATGCGGAAGAAGAGAGCCGTTGCTCATTATAGTGCGGTTTTTCTCAGGATCTCGAAAGCGCGGCAGCGGATTTTCATAAACGCCCTCGGGGCCGGGAATGATCATGCGTTTTTGCGTTATGGTCATATCTTTTCCCCTTTTTCCGTTCTCAGCCAACCGGCATATCATTATTTGAAGGGATTCTCCTTGGGATAGGGCAGGGATGCGGGCTGGTTGTAGTTGATCTTCTCAACGCCAAGCAGAGACAGGACGTTAAAGATCTGCTTTCCGACATGGCCGAACGCAACTGCGCCGTGATGCGGATAGCCGTCGCCGATCAAAACATAGCGATAGAATCTGTTCATCTCGGGAATGGCAAACACGCCGATGCCGCCGAAGGACTGGGTGGCTACGGGCAGAACTTCGCCCTGAGCGACGTAAGCCTGAAGCTTACTGTCCTTATTGGCCTGGAGACGGAAGAAGGTGATGTCGCCGGGGATGATGTCGCCCTCGAGAGTGCCTCTGGTGATGTCGGGCTCGCCGCCGTTTTCAAGGCCGCGGTTCATGATCAGCTGATACTTCATGGTGCCCTTGGTCAGGCGGCAGATGGGGGTATTTCCGCAGTGGAAGCCCATGAAAACTTCGTTGGCGCGATAGTCGTACTTGCCGCAGATGGACTCTTTGTACATATCGGCGGGAACGGAGTTGTTGATGTCAAGCAGGGTTACGGGTTCGCCGGTGATGCAGGTGCCGATGAATTCGGACAGCGCGCCGTAGATGTCAACTTCGCAGGCTACCGGGATGCCCATGGCGGTCAGGCGGCTGTTGACATAGCAGGGAACAAAGCCGAATTCCGTCTGGAACGCGGGCCAGCACTTGTTGGCCATGCAAACGTACTTCGCGGTGCCCTTGTTCTGTTCGATCCAGTCGAGCAGAGTCAGTTCATACTGCGCAAGGCGCGGAAGGATGCCGGGCATCTTGTTGCCTTCGCCGAGCTCGTCTTCCATTTCCTTGATCTTCGCGGGGATGCGGGGATCGTTGGCATGGGCTTTGTAAGCGGCGAGAAGGTCAAGTTCGCTGTTTTCCTGAACGTTGATGCCAAGGCCGAAAAGCGGCGCAATGGGGGCGTTGCAGGCGAGGAAGTCGAAGGGACGCGGGCCGAAGGTGATGATTTTAAGATCCTTGACAGCGATCAGCGCTCTGGCAACGGGCGCCCAGTCGATGATCATATCAGCGCACTCTTCCGCGGTTCCGACAGGATACTCGGGGATGTAGGCGGTGATGCCGTTGAGCTTTAAGTTGTAGGAAGCGTTCAGCATGCCGCAGTA
>JAZSFI010000027.1:0-4740 GCA_045532135.1 Clostridia bacterium
GTATAATATTCCTTTGAAAGGGGGCATGAAGAAAATGCGCATGGAAAACGCGCAGGCGGAGTGGCTCCCTTTTGCCATGTATCCTGCCCTGCAGGCGTTTCTTGAAAAAAACGGTCTTCGCTGGGAAGGAAACCCGGACAGATGCCTTGCCGTAAAGGATGAAAACGGCATTATGGCTTCCTGTGCGATTTTGGAAAACGTCATTAAATACGTCGCGGTGGATGCATCTCTTCGAACGGGCGGCTGGGCGACAAAAATGGTTTCGATGATGATTGAAGACGCATTTTCAAACGGAAAGACGCACCTGTTTCTGTTTACGGCAAGCGATAAGGCGGCGGCGTTTGAGGAAATCGCATTTCGGGAAATTGCCCGGTATCAATCCGTTGCGCTTTTGGAATGCGGCATGAAAAGCATAAACGCCTATTGTGAAAGCATCAAAAAGCACAGATCATCCGGCACGAATGGCGCGATCGTCATGAACTGCAATCCCTTTACGCTCGGGCACAGATACCTGATTGAAGAAGCGGCAAAGCAGGTGGACAGGCTGCATGTTTTCATGGTAAAAGAAGACAAAAGCGCATTTCCGTCCGGCGTACGATACAGGCTTGTGTGCGACGGGACGAGCGATTTGAAAAACGTCGTTGTTCACAGAGGCGGCGAATATGTTTTGTCCCATGCGACATTTCCTTCGTATTTTATCAAGGATGCAAGCGAAATCGGCGCTTTGCAGGCAGGGCTTGATGTAACGCTGTTTGCAAATCATATTGCGCCTGCGGTCAATATTCAAAAGCGGTTTGCGGGAAAAGAGCCGTTCGATCCGGCGACTGAACAGTATAACCAAAAAATGCAGGAGATTTGCGCGCCGCTTGGAATCGGGATTGTCGAAATCGAGCGCCTTACGGATGGAAAAGAAGCGATCAGCGCCTCGCGCGTGAGAAAATATCTGGCGAACGGGGAGACGGAAAAGGCATACCGGCTTCTTCCCGAAACTACGATCCTGTATTTGAAAACAGCAGAGGGACTTAAAATCATCGAAAGGATGAAAGAATATGAAAATCAATAAAAGCGCGGCGGCAGGTTCGATGGAATCCAACGACGCCATGATCCTGATTGAGCCGGGCGAGGGCGAGATTGAAATTGCGATTGAAAGCGTCGTTATGCGCCAGTTCGGAAAACAGATTGAACGCGCGGTTAGAAGCGTGCTTGACGAATATGAAATTGATGATGCGCGCGTTTGGGTAAGGGATAAGGGCGCGGTCGAATGCACGCTCAGGGCGCGCACGGAAACGGCGATTCTGCGCGCTGTGAGGGAGGAAGAAAAATGATCAGAAGCCTTCTTTTTATTCCCGGAAACAACCCGGGCATGCTTTTAAATGCCGATGTTCACGGCGCGGACGCGATTATTCTGGATCTGGAGGACGCGGTTTCGCCCGATCAGAAGGACGCCGCGCGAATTCTGGTCAGAAACGCGGTCAAGGCGCTTTCCTATCAGACGCAGCTTGTCATCCGCGTAAATCCCCTTGGGACGGATTATTATTTGGACGACCTTAAAGCGGTTGTGCCGCTCAGACCCGACTTTATCATGCCGACCAAAGTGGACGGCGAGGAATACATAAAGGATCTGGATGCAAGGCTTGCGCTTCTTGAAGCGGAAAACGGTCTTGAGACAGGACAAATCAGGATTATTCCCCTGATTGAAACTGCCGAAGGCATTGAAAACGCATTTCGCATCGCAAAAGCGAGCAAGCGAGTGTTCGGCCTTTTCCTGGGTGCGGAGGACTATTCCGCGGATCTTCGCGCGCACAGAACCAAGGAAGGCGATGAAATCCTCTATGCCAGAGGCCGCATCTTGAATGCTGCCCGCGCTGCGGCGATTGAAGCGTTTGACACGCCGTTTACCGATGTAAACGATGAGGAAGGGCTTGAAAAAGACGCCTTTTTTGCAAGAGAAATGGGCTTTTCGGGAAAAGCCGCGATTTCGCCCAGACATGTAAGCGGCATAAACAAGGCGTTCAGCCCCACAAAAGCTGAAATCGACTATGCATACGAAGTTTTGATGGCGATTGAAGAAGGCATTCGTTTGGGCAAAGGAGCGGTGTCCCTTCGCGGAAAAATGATCGACAAGCCCATTGTGGATCGCGCAAAGCGCGTGGTCGAGACGGCGAAAATTCTGGGATTGGGAGGAAGCGAAAATGAGTAAGCTGGTTTCAACGATTCGAGAAGCCATCGAAAAATCCGGCCTTCAAAGCGGCATGACGATTTCCTTCCACCATCATTTGAGAAACGGCGACTATGTTCTGAATATGGTGCTTGAAGAAGCGGCGAGGATGGGCATTCGTGATCTGGGCGTTGAAGCGTCTTCGGTCTTCGATGTTCACGCGCCCATCATTGACCACATCAGAAACGGCGTAGTCACGCGCCTTGGAACCAACTACATGGGCGCAAAGGTCGGAAAGGCCATCACCGGCGGCGTTATGGACAATCCTGTCATTTTCAGAACCCACGGCGGCCGTCCCAATGCCATTGAGACGGGCAAGGTTTTAATCGACGTGGCCTTCGTTGCCGCGCCCTGCGCAGACGAGGTGGGAAACGCCAACGGCATTTACGGAAAATCCGCCTGCGGTTCCATGGGATATGCAGTTTCGGACGCGAAGTGCGCCAAAAAGACCGTCGTGATTACCGACTGCCTGATGCCGTATCCCGTTTCTCCTGCTTCCATTGAGGAGACGAACGTTGATTTCGTTGTAAAAGTAGACGAAATCGGCGACGCGAAGGGGATTGTTTCAGGCACTACGCAGATTACCCGAGACCCGGTCGGCCTCAAAATCGCGCAGACTGCGGCGGATGTTATCAAGTACTCCGGCTATCTTGAAAACGGCTTTTCTTTCCAGACGGGCGCGGGCGGCGCGTCGCTTGCCGTCACCAAGTATTTAAAGCCCATCATGCGAGAAAAGGGCGTGAAGGGATCCTTCGGCCTCGGCGGCATTACGGGATATATGGTTGATATGCTCAAGGAAGGCTATTTTGAAAAGCTCATGGATGTTCAGTGCTTCGATCTGGGCGCGGTGGCCTCTCTTCGGGAGAATCCGAACCACATCGAGGTTTCGGCAAGCCGCTACGCTTCGCCCGGCGTAAAGAGCGCGTGCGTCGATCATCTGGACACGGTGATTCTGGGCGCCACGCAGATTGATCTTGATTTCAACGTAAACGTCCACACCGATTCAAACGGCTATATCATGGGCGGAAGCGGCGGACACAGCGATACGGCGGCGGGCGCGAAAATGTCCGTCATCGTTGCGCCTTTGTACCGTGCGCGCCTTCCGATCGTGGTCGATCGCGTGCACACGAAGTCCACGCCGGGCAGCACTGTGGATGTATTGGTCACGCAAAGGGGCGTTGCGGTCAATCCCGGGCGCGACGATATCAAAAAGCGCCTTATTAAAGGCGGACTTAACGTATTTGACATTCACGAGATGAAGGAAATGGCCGAGCGCGTTACGGGCACGCCCGAACCGATTCAAAAGGGCGGGCGCGTGGTCGCGAAAGTGGAATACAGAGACGGAACGATGATCGATGAAATCAGAAGCGTGGAATAAATGAATCTGAACGAAATTCTGGATGCGAAAGAGGCAAGGTGGAATCAAAAGCTTGCGCTTTCAAAAGAAGAAAACAGATGCGTTGTTTCTCTGACCCTCCGGATGCCGCTTGAATTAAGGCTGACGGAGGAAGCGAAAATGGCGCTTTCCATTGCAAAGGAAGAGGTTTTTTCCCTTTTGAAAAACGCGTTTCGATTTGTTTCGTTTAAGGGCGTGTTTTCATCGGCCGATGGCCCTTATGCGCTTTTTACCGTATCGGGCGAGGGAGAGAAAATCAAAAAAACGCTCGTCCGTTTTGAAGAGGAAAGCCGTTTTGCAGATCTCATCGACGCCGATCTTATGACGGAAGCGGGGGACGAAATACCGCGTCTTGCCGTTGGCGGAAAAGAAAGAAAATGTGTGGTTTGCGGAAAAAGGGACGGAAGAAGCTGCATTGTCGGACGTGCTCATTCACGCGAAATCACACTGAACGCATTTTCGCAAATCCTTCAAAAACGATTGCGGGAGGGAGAATAAACATGCGCTTTATGATCGCGTCAGACATACACGGATCATATTATTATGCTCAGAAGCTGATTGAAAGGCTGAATGAATTTGGAGCGGAAAAGCTGATTCTGTTGGGCGACATTCTCTATCACGGTCCGAGAAACGATCTTCCAAAGGACTACGCGCCCAAGAAGGTATCCGCGCTTTTGAACGAGTATGCGGATAAAATCCTGTGCGTTCGCGGAAACTGCGAAGCCGAAGTTGATCAGATGATGCTGAATTTTCCTGTACTGGGCGAATACGCTTATCTGTATCTGAACGGCATAACTGTTTGTGGGACGCATGGAGATCATGCATCGGAAGCTGCTCCGCCGCCCATCAAGAACAATGAAATCCTTCTTTGCGGACACACGCATGTTCCAAAATGCACGCATAACGAGGGCTTTGTCTACATGAATCCCGGCTCCGTATCCATTCCGAAGGAAGGAAGCGCGCACAGCCTCATACTGTTTGAAGACGGCGTTTTCAAGTGGTTTGATCTTGAGACAAACGAAGTGTACAAAGAGTATAGGGTGTAAAGGAATAAAAAATGCAGGCGTATTACAGCGCCTGCATTTTTATTTTTTTTTTTGGGGGGATTACTCCAAACACCAATTCG
>JAZSFI010000151.1:0-2168 GCA_045532135.1 Clostridia bacterium
AGCGTCAGGTTCCGATATGCGCCCTGTGCGTCCCAGGGGTTTGCGCCGCCCTGAACGACGGAAACGGAAATGCCTTCCTTTGTGTAGGTCACTTTGCCCATCGCTCCTGCACCGGTGTTGATCCAGTTTGCCCAGTTTTCAAGCTTTGCGCAAAGGTTGTTATTTTCCTTTTTCTGCATCTTTTCATATACGGCGTCGTCAAGCACATAGTCGCCGCCCATGGCTTCCGTTACCATGATTTCGAAAAGATAGGGCTCTGTAATTTCGTTGGTTCTTCGGCTTACGAGCTTGAAGGCGTCTCCGTTGTCCCACCAGAAGCACTTCATGCCCATTTTTTCCGCGCTGTCCACCATGTATTTAAGCCAGTTGGCGCGCGCGATGATGTTGTCCTTGTCCACCGCGCCGAATTCGCCGATCAGAACGGGGTAACCCTTCTGAACGAAATTTTTGTTTAAGTTGTCAAAGCAGGTATCGATCGAGGGCTTAGACCAGGTTTTTGTGTTCGCAGAATCGTCGTGCGTGAAGGCGAAGGGCTCGTAGATATGCGCTTCCACGATGATGCGGTCTTCGATCGTATCCTTGGGAACGACGGTGCCGCTTGTTACCTGGCTGTTTGCCTGAGAAGCATAGGTGGTTACGATGAGCACGCGCTTTTCGTTGTTGCCGCCGGTTGCGCGAACGGTATCCACAAACGCCTGATTGAGCTTGTTTGCGGCTTCAAGGCAGAAGTAGTTGGGGCTGCTCCAGTTTTTCATAAGGTTCAATATTTCGTTGCAGCCTTCAAACAGGAGCTTTTCGCCGTATTTTTCAAATCTTTCAGCGATCTGCTTCCACAGAGCGACAAAGATTTCTGAATCCTCTTCATATGAAAGCGGGTCTGCGTTCAGCCAGCCCTTTTCGCCGGTGTCGTGGTGGGTGTTCAAAATGCAGTACATGCCGCAGTCAAGCACATAGTTCACCACTTCTTCAACGCGGTTCATCCAGTCGTCGGACACCTTGTAGGTTTCGGGATCCATGTGGTTGTACCACGTGACGGGCAGGCGAATGGCGTTTACGCCCGTGGAGGCGACGGTTTCAATCAGTTCCCTGGTCGTTACGGGGTTGCCCCAGCAGGTTTCAGACGTTACTCCGACGTCTCCGATTTCCGTTGTGTCATACGCATCCAGCGTGTTTCCGAGGTTCCAGCCGCAGACGATGTCCTCCATAATCGCCCATGCGTCCATGGAGAAATCATTTTCGGCATGTGCGAAGGGAACAGACAAAATCATCGAAAGCATAGTAAACAGGCAAACAAAGCGCTTTTTCATATTTTCCGCCTCCGTTTTTATGGATTATACAGTAATTATACTCCAATTTCTGAAATAACGGAAGCATATGATCTTCTCTTTAAAAGCGCCATCATATCGTCCGTTTCTTTAACGCCGGAAACGCCGTTTATCGGTTAAACGCGTTATAAATCGCCGAAACAGCCTTGTCAAAATCGTTCTGGTCTACGCCGACAATGATGTTAAGTTCGCTTGAGCCCTGATCGATCATGCGGATGTTGACCTTGGCTTCGGAAAGCGCGCTGAAAAGCTTGGCTGCGGTACCGGGATTTCGGACCATTCCGTGACCAACGGTGGCGATTAAGGCGATGCCCTCGGTTACGTCGATGGAATCGGGATGGCACAATTCGTGGATGCGCTTGACAAGTTCGTTTTTGCGGGTTTTCAGCTCCGCGTCAGCGATGATGACGGACATGGTGTCGATGCCGGTGGGAAGATGCTCGAAGGACACATCGAAATCCTCCAGCGCCTGAAGCACGCGGCGGCCGAAGCCGAGTTCTGCGTTCATCATGGCCTTTTCGATGGAGATGAGCGTGAAATTTTTGTGTCCCGCGATGCCGGTAATTGTACTGCCCGCGTTTTCTTCGGACGGCTCTGAAAGGATCATCGTGCCGGGATGCGCGGGGTCGTTGGTATTTTTTATATTGGTGGGGATGCCGGCCTTGTGGACGGGGAAAATGCTGTCCTCGTGCAGAACCGTCGCGCCCATGTAACTAAGCTCGCGAAGCTCTTTATAGGTGAGCTCGCGGATTTCCCTCGGATTTTCAACGATTCTGGGATCGGCCATCAGAAAGCCCGAACCGTCCGTCCAGTTTTCGTAAAGATCGGCGCCTGCGGCACGGG
>JAZSFI010000398.1:0-1705 GCA_045532135.1 Clostridia bacterium
AAGTTTGCTTCCTACGTCCGCCCCGATCTTCCGACCTATGATTATATGCTCGACCGGTTTGAAAAGGGACTTACGCAGGAAAAGTGCGACGCGTTTTTCGGCCCGCTGCTTGAAACCCTAAAGCCCATTATTCAGCATGTAATTTCTTCAAAGCCCGTGGATGAAACGCTTTTAAGCGTGCATTTCCCGATTGCCGATCAGCGCCTTTTGTCCGACAAGCTTATGGAAATTCTCAAAATGGACCGAAATCATGTGGGCATTGGCGAGACGGAGCATCCGTTTACGACGTCTTTTTCCAGATATGACGTCAGAATCACCACGCATTATTATGAAAATGCGTTCGCGTCCAGCATGTATTCCGTAATTCACGAAGCCGGTCACGGCCTGTACGATGCAAACACGGCGGAGGAGCTCGCCTACACCTTAGCCGGCGACGCCTCCACCATGGCGGTGCACGAAAGCCAGAGCCGTTTTTATGAAAACGTGATCGGCCGCTCCCGCGCGTTTGTGAAAATCATCGCACCCGAAATCCGCGCGCTGTGCCCTGCGCTTAAAGACTATTCGGACGAAGAAATGTACAGGGCGTTTAACGTGAGCAAGCCTTCCTTAATAAGAACGGAGGCCGACGAGCTTACGTATTCCATGCACGTCGTGATCCGCTATGAAATCGAGAAAAAACTCTTTGCGGGAGAAATCACAGCCAAGGATCTTCCCGAAATCTGGAACAGACTGTACAAGGAATATTTAGGCGTGGACGTGCCGAGCGACACCGAGGGCGTACTTCAGGATTCTCACTGGTCGGGCGGCGGATTCGGCTACTTCCCGAGCTATGCGCTCGGAAGCGCGTATGCCGCGCAGCTGTTTGAGATCATGAAGAAGGATTTCGACGTGGAAAAAGAAATCGAAAAAGGCGATCTTACGAAGGTCAACGAATGGCTCCGCGAAAAAATCTGGAAGTTCGGCAGCATGAAAGAGCCCGGCGAGCTTATGAAGGACGCGTTCGGCGATTTTGACGTTACGTACTACACCGAATATCTCAGAAACAAATACATGGAAATCTATAAATAAGGAGAAAAATCCCATGGCGCATTATATTTTCCAGCGCAACAACGGTTATAACGATTTGGATTTCATCCGGAATTTTGAAACCATGGCCATCACGGATTTCCCGCAGTTCGCCGCGCAGATTGAAGACAAGGATCTTGCGCATCTGGACATCGGGTATCTGAACAAACTGGGATTTTACGCCGTCGGCATCAAAACGTTCAATCTGCGAATCGACCCTCAGCTGAAATATCAGCCCTACGCCCGCGGCGCGTATAAATCCGCCGTTCTCCCGAGAAACCCCCGCGCGCATACCGCGCCGCACACCAAGGCAAAGCCCCGAAAAAAGGCGGCCTCCCGCGCGCCGCATCCGGTAAAGCCTGAAGAGCTCCTGGGCGCAATTCTTGAAGCCGTCATCATGCCCAAGCGCGCGCCCAAACCGCCAAAGCCCGTAAGAGTGCCAAAGCCCAAAGGATACGGGAGAAGATAACCGCAACCGCCAATAAAAAATCAGCTGACCATTGCCAGCTGATTTTTTTATGCGTTTTATCGTCTTCCGCCTCCGCCCACGCCGCGGCTTCCGCCGCCTCCGCCTCTGGCCCCGCCAAACCCGCCGGAACGACCGGAACCGGATCTGCCGGAACTGAAACCGCCGGAGCGG
>JAZSFI010000483.1:0-1996 GCA_045532135.1 Clostridia bacterium
GACGAGGCCTTCCGCTGGGTCATGGGCGAAGCAAAGGGAAACTATGTAAAGGCGGTCGTGTGATATGAGAATTACAAAGTCCACGTTTTTAACTTCTCTTGATAAGCTGCGCGACTATCCGGGCAAGGGCCTTCCCGAAATCGCCATGGCGGGCAAATCCAATGTCGGAAAAAGCTCTTTGATCAATTCCCTTTGCCAAAACAACAAGCTCGCCCGAACTTCCTCCGAGCCCGGAAAAACCCGCATGATCAACCTTTACCGCGTAAATGAGGAATTTATTCTGGCCGATCTGCCCGGCTACGGCTTTGCCAAAGCGCCCGGCAGCAAGAAGGCGAAATGGGCGCACATGATGGAAAGCTATCTGGAGGGTTCGGATACGCTCAGACATGTTTTTCTTCTGGCCGATATCCGCCACGACCCGACAAACGAAGATAAAATGATGGCGAACTATCTTCGCCACTATAATATTCCGTTTTCTGTCATCGCGACCAAAGCCGACAAATTAAGCAAAGCCCAAAGAGGCAGAACGCTTCCTGTCATCTGCCGCGCCTTGACCGTTCAGCCCTGGCAGGTGATCGCCTATTCGTCCGAGGACGGAACGGGCAGGGACAAGCTTATCGACTTGATCGATTCCATCCTGCACCCAGTTCAGGAGGATGATGGGTTTGAAATTCCCGAGGGCATTACATTTGAAGACGGCCCGACCAGAGAGGAAGAAGAATAAGCAAAAAAGACCTTCGGATGCCGATCCGAGGGTCTTTTTTTGTCGCAGGGCGGGACTTGATCCCGCCGAAATACGCCTGAATATTGCAAAATGAGTATTTTTGATTCTTACTCAACAAGCGGTGCGGCGGCAGCCAACGCACCGCTTGGTTACTGTGACAAGGTTTTCAAGCGGATGCTTTATCCCCGCGTTTTCCCGTATCGGCGCCTGGGCTTTTCTTCCGCCATGGCAAACTCGACTTCGCCCAAGGACATATTTACTTCGCAGACTTCCACGCGGATTTTATCGCCCAAACGAATCATCCTGTGGTTGTGGGACCCCATCATGAAGGTATGATCCTCGTCCATGGAATAAAAGTCGTCCATCAGCTGCGGCGGGATGCGCCCTTCCGCGGTATTGGGCAAAACGACAAATGCGCCGCGCTTTCCAAGATATGTGACCGTGCCCGTAAAGGTCTCGCCGATATGCTTTTCAAGGTAGCTTGCGCAAAGAAGCGCATCGCCGTCGCGCTCCGAAATGGCTGCGCGCTCTTCGCATTCGCTTGATTCGCGCGTAAGCTCCGCCATTTTTTCGCCCCAGCGCGCCTGCATCTCATCCGTCATCTTCCCTTCAATGGACATACGGAGCATCCGGTGTGCAAGCAGATCCGGATAGCGGCGGATGGGGGAGGTGAAGTGGCAGTAATCCCGCGCAGCAAGGCCGTAATGGCCGAGCGGCTTGTCAAGATAGCGGGCTTTGGACATGCTTCGCAAAAGGGTTCTGGAGACAATAACAGACTGAGGTCTGTTTTTAAATAGAGTCAGAACTTCCTGCAGTTTACTGGGAGAAGGCGCGCCGCCGAGCTTTTTGGGCTTTCCGAGTGCGACCAGAAGCGTTTCAAGCGCGCACAGCTTTTCAGCGTCCGGCGCTTCGTGTACGCGATAGGGGAAGGGCAGCTGAAGTTTGTTTGCGTGCGCGGCTACGGTTTCGTTGGCAAGAAGCATGAATTCTTCAATTAACCGGTGCGCATCGCCGCGCTCTCTTGCGCGGACATCATCGGCGGTTCCGTCGGGTGCAAGGTCAAACTCGGGCTCGGGAAGTTCAAGCTCGAGCGCGCCGCGCCTGATGCGCTTTTCCGTAAACCGTTTGGCCAGCGCATTCATTTCAAACAGCGTCTCGTGAAGCTCGGCGGGAACGGAGTTTTCATTGCCGTCAAAAAGCGCGTTTACATCGTCATATGTGAGGCGCGCGCAGGAACGGATGACGGAAGGAAAAAGCTCGTATTTCAATACA
>JAZSFI010000194.1:0-3712 GCA_045532135.1 Clostridia bacterium
GGGGGCGATCATGGACCCCCCACACATTCTTTATTTGTCCATCTTCTCGGAAATCTTTTTGATTTCCTGATGAATCTGCGTAAGCTTTTTGAAATGTTCGGCGGCGCAGAGACTGATAGCGCCTGCAAAGAAAAAGAGGAGTATATAATATGAAAAAGATCATGCAAAACAAAAGTTCTGCATGATCTTTTTACGGAGGAGGAGGGATTCGAACCCTCGAGACGCTTTTGACGCCTACACGATTTCCAGTCGTGCGCCCTCGACCAAGCTAGGCGACTCCTCCATGCGGTCGAAAGAAAAACTATGAAATTCTCCGGTCTTTTCACCCGACGCAGAATATTATAGCACATCTTCACGCCTTTTGCAATAGGGAAAAGAGATTATTTATTCGTAAAGCGGAATTTCTTTTGCTTTTTTCCCCAAAATACGTTTTACAGAATGGAAAAAATCTCATTGAGCGTGTGAACGACATAATTTGTGGGCAATGGTTCCTTGAGGGATTGTCTGTTACGGTCAAAATAGATACTTTTCATGCCGGCGGCTTGTGCGCCCATGATGTCGGAAGTGGGAGAATCGCCGATCATGATGATTTCCTCCGGTAGAATCGGGATTTTTTCATTCAACGCATGAAGGCAATGATCGAAAAAAGCCTTGGAAGGCTTGGATGCGCCGATGTTTCCGGAGATAAACAGGTACGTAAAATGCCTGTCCATGTTTGCAAGCTGCAGTCTGTGCGCCTGCTGGCGGTAAGGGCCGTTGCTTGCGGCTGCGAGGATATATTTTTTTCCGAGGTATTCTGTGAGCGCGTCTGCGCCTTCAATGGGAATTGCGCTTTCGTTCAAATATTCGGCGAAGTATTTTTCAAATGCCTGCCCGTCGGCGTGAATGCCCAGATGGGAAAAAACCGTATTGAACCGAACGGAAAAAAGCTCATCCATCGTAAGATTTCCCTTTTCAAGCGCGCGCCATAGGCCGTTATTGATATTGACAAACGTTTCGTACACAGATTTCGTATATGTACCAAGGGAAAACGCGGAAAAACCTTTTTCAAGCGCTTCCTTCACATATGCGTCAAAGTCCAAAATGGTGTTGTCAATGTCCAGTAAAACGGCCTTGATCATTTCTCTTCTCCCGTTATTTCGTAAGCTCGTACATCAAAATGCCCGCTGCCACGGCTGCATTCAACGATTCTGCGCCGCCGCGCATGGGGATTTTGAGGCGCACATTGGAAAGAGATTGCACTTCCTTTGAAACGCCCTTGGCTTCGTTTCCGATGACGAGGATCATGGGCTTGTCGTTTGGAATGGGCGCGCGCGCGTACAGGTCGCTTCCGTCGAGGGCGGAGACGATCAGGCTTGCGCCGTTTGACGTATAAAGAGGAAGCGTTTCATTAAGGTTCATGTGCACCGCCGGCACACGGAATCCGCTGCCCATCGCCGCTCTTTGCACCTTCGGAGAGTACGCGTCCGCGCAGCCTTCGCCGAAGATCACCGCGTCAAAGCCTGCCGCGTCCGCCGTTCGCCAGATGGTGCCTACGTTTCCGGGATCCTGCACCGCGTCCAGCGCGACGATCTTCATGGCGTTATCGGGAAGAGAGGTTTTTCTCGGCATGGTGAATGCGCAGACCGAGCCTTGCGGCGTTTTGGTATCGGTCGCCGCTTCAAGAGCGCCTCTTGAACAAAGATGCACGTTTGCCCCGGCCTTTGTAAGCGCGTTCATGAGAGGGCTTTCATTTTCGAAAAGCGCATCTTTGGGCGTAAGGCCGCATTTCAACGCTTCCTTGATCATCACTTCGCCTTCCACCAGAAAAAGCCCGGTTTTTGTGCGCTCTTTTGCGTCCTTTAAGGCTTTTAAGCTCCTGATCACGGGATTTTGGGTGCTGGTGATTTTTTCCACTTTTCATTCCATCCTTATTCAATCACAAAATCAAAATAAGTATCCGTAAACGGTTCATCGATCAGGCGGAAATGCCACCATTCGCAGTCGTAATCGGTAAAGCCGTTGTCCATCATGACCTTTCGAAGATACAACCGGTTTTTCAGCTGCTCGGGTGTAATCTTTTTAGACATCGTGTGCGACCTCTCGTCCATCAGATCAAAAATGCCGCCCATATCGACTTCTTCGCCTGTTTCCTTATGAACAAGCGTCAGATCAATTGTGCTTCCGCGCGAGTGTCCGCTTTTTCCGGCCACATAGCCAAGCGCAAGCATATCCTTTTTATCGATATTCGGGTAATGAATGGCTTTTCGCTTGTTGTCCTCGGGCTCTTTCATCCATGCAAGAAAATCATTGACCGCGGCCATGGGACGGTATGCGTCGTAGGCAAGGATGCAGTATCCGTCCCGTAAGAAAATTTCCTGCGCTTTCTTTACAGCTTTTGCGGCTTTTTCATGGATGACGACGCGGTTTGCAAGATACCCTTTTACAGGACGCCCGGTGAAATTGTCATATCCTGCGTATTTTGCGTCCCATTTTATGCCGGGAATGTATTCGTCCAGATAAACAAAACCCTTTTCAAGCATAAATGAACTCCCTTTCATGCTTGCGTTATTTTTCTGTTTCGTATATAATACTACATATGGATTTGTTTTTCCACCAATTTTCGGTTGATTGCAAAAATAAAGGAGTGTTGACAAGTGAAACGCATCGGCGTACTGACCTCCGGCGGAGACGCACCGGGCATGAATGCAGCGGTTCGCGCGGTTGTAAGAACTGCGCTTACAAATAACATGAGCGTTGTGGGCTTTAAGCGCGGCTACAACGGCCTTCTTATGCGCTCAATCAGGCCTGAAGACGACTATATTGAGATGAACGCGCGCAGCGTTTCCGGCATCATCCATAAGGGCGGAACGACGCTGATGACAGCAAGATGCAAGGAATTCCACAAGCTGGCCGTTCAGAAGGAAGCCATCCGCAACTTAAAGGCGCTTGGCGTTGAAGGTCTTGTGTGCATCGGCGGAAACGGAACCTTTGCCGGCGCGCAGGCATTGTGCCAGCTGGGCATGCCCTGTATCGGCATTCCCGGAACCATTGACAACGATCTTGCCTATACCGATTTCACCATCGGCTTTGATACCGCTTTGAACACTGCCGTTGAGGCGGTCAACCGCATCCGCGACACGGGCGACGCCCATGAGCGCGCGAGCCTCGTAACCGTTATGGGTCGTGATTGCGGCGACATCGCCGTTTACACTGCGCTGGCATGCGGCGCGGAGCTTGCCATTATTCCGGAAGTGGAATGGACGCTGGAAGACGTCGCGGACACTGTCCACAAGGGCGTTGTCGGCGGAAAGCGCAGCATGATTATGATTCTGGCGGAAGGCGCGCAGAGTTCCCTTAAAACCGATCTAAAGGAGCTCAGGAAGGAGTATCCGAAGCTCAGATTCACCAAGGAGCATATCACTTCTTCCCAGTTTGCCGAAGTCATCGAGGAGCTGTCTGGCCATGAAACCCGTGCCACCGTCCTGGGCTACACCCAGCGCGGCGGAAGTCCCACTGCCAACGACCGAATCCTCGGCACCCGCACGGGCTCCCGCGCGGTCGAGCTTTTGCGTGACGGCATTGGCAATCGCGCTGTCGGCATCCGTGACAACAAGATCATCGACATTCCGCTCATGGACGCCATGAACGGCGCCACCTTCGACCCCGACCTTTACAAGCTGGTCTCTGTCACCGGCTCCATCAAATAAATGAATACAGAAATCATTGCAAT
>JAZSFI010000447.1:0-2167 GCA_045532135.1 Clostridia bacterium
GCCTCCGACTTCATTGGTGTCCGGGTACTTGTCGCGGATGAGCATCGCGTGCTTGGCGGTGTACATGCAGCAGATCTTGGAGCAGTAGGGTTTGCCGCGCTCGGTGTTTTCGTCGCAGCGGGAGCCTACGCACTGGATAAACACGATTTCGTGGGGATGCTTTCCGTCGGAAGGACGAAGGAGCGTTCCCTTGGTAGGGCCTGCTGCGTTCATCAGACGCTCAAGCTCAAGGCTCGTTACAACATCTGCGTTTTCTGCGTAGCCGTATTCGCCGAGGGGAGAAGGATCAATGGGCTTAAAGCCTGTGGCGACGACGATCGCGCCGTATTCGCGCTCGATCAGTTCGTCTTCCATTTTATAGTTGATCGCACCGGCGGCGCAAACCTTTTCGCAAAGGCCGCACTTGCCGGTTTTGAGCTTAATGCACTGCTCGGGATCAATGACGGCAACGTTCGGGATGGCCTGCGCGAAGGGGATATAGATTGCGGGACGGTTGTTCATTTCCATGTTGAACTCGTCCTTGCCCTTCTTGGAGGGGCACTTCTGCATGCAAAGGGAGCAGCCGGTGCACTTGGTTTCATCGACGAAACGCGCCTTTTTGCGGATGGTGGCCTTGAAGGAACCGACGAAGCCGGAAAGCTTTTCGACTTTTGCGTAAGAAATGATGTTGATCTTCTCGTTCTGGGAAGCTTCAACCATCTTGGGCGTCAGAATACAGGCGGAGCAGTCGAGGGTGGGGAAGGTTTTGTCGAGCTGCGCCATGCGGCCGCCGATGGTGGGACGCTGTTCAACGATGTCAACCTCGTAGCCTGCATCCGCTACGTCGAGCGCGGTCTGAATGCCGGCGATGCCGCCGCCGATAACGAGCGCGCGCTTGGTGACATTGCTGGTTCCGGCCTGAAGAGGCTTGTCGTTTTTGAGTTTTGCAACGGCGGTCTTGGCAAGGACGATGGCTTTCTTCGTGCCCTCTTCCTTGTCCTTGTGAATCCAGGAGCACTGCTCGCGGATGTTGGCGATTTCAACCATGTAGGGGTTGAGGCCCGCCGCTTCCGCTGTTTTGCGGAAGGTGTTTTCGTGCATGCGGGGGGAGCAGGAAGCGACGACGATGCCGTCCAGCTTATAGTCGTGGATGGCGTCGGTAATCAGCTTCTGACCTGCCGCGGAGCACATATACTGATAGCTTACGGAGTATACCACGCCGGGCACGCTCTTTAAAGCTTCGGCTACTTGTTCAACGTCTACGGTGCCGGCGATGTTCGAGCCGCACCAGCAGACAAATACGCCGATTTTCTGCATTTGTGGTTTTCCTCCTTACTTTCTGTATTTGCGCATGGCTGCCATGAGAAGCTGCTGAGGCGTATTCTCATCGGCAAACTGTGCGATGTCGTTTCCGTTTTTGTGGTTCATATCCTGCTGACGGATTTTCATAAGGCGAACGGCTTCAACGAGCTTTCCGGGCTCAACGCCTCTGGGACAGCGCTCGACGCACGCCATGCAGGAAAGGCAGTAGTAGATAGACTCGCTGTTCATCAGCTTTTCAATCTGGCCTTTTTCGACCATCGATACGAACTGATGCGGATGATATTCCATCTTGTCGTAACTCGGACAGGTGCCGGAGCATTTACCGCACTTCATGCATTTTTTGACGTTTACACCGCTGATTCTAAGGGCGGTTTCAGTGAGGGTTTTTACGCGGTTGTTCATATTATTCGCCCTCCTTTACGCCCAGCGCTTCGGCCAGAAGCTCGGTGAAGTATTTGACCGGAAGCTTGTTTGCCGTCGCGTTGTGGACGAGGTTGTAAAGGCACAAGGGGCAGGCGGTGATCAGCTCTTCGCATCCGGCCCTGACCGCGGAATTCAGCGCTCTGTCCACCTGCGTTTCGGCGGCGGACTTGTCTTCAAGCGCCACATACGCGCCGCAGCATTCGTTGCGGTAGGCGTATTTAACGGGCTCTGCGCCGAGGGCTTTAATGAAATCCTCGATGATCGTGGGATTTTCGGGATCGTCAAAGGCGAGGGCTTTTCCGGGGCGAAGCACCATGCAGCCGTAGAACGCGCCGATTTTTCTGCCGGTCAGAGGATTTACGACCATCTTCTTCAGATTTTCAAAGCCGATTTCATCCCTGATCAGCTCAAGCACGTGGATGACCTAAGTCGGAGGCCAAGC
>JAZSFI010000013.1:0-3864 GCA_045532135.1 Clostridia bacterium
ACGCAAGCTGGCTTGAAAAGCGCGTAAAGACGCCGGGTAAGGGCAACGCTTTATATAATGGAAGCGTGTTTTCAAGCCATGAGGGCATTCACAGATATACCGTCGGTCAGCGTTTCGGCGAAACGGATACGGGGCGAAGATTGTATGTGTCTGAAATCATTCCCGAAACCAATACGCTGGTGCTTTCGCTCTGGGACGATCTGTTTAAAGATGAAATCATTGTCCGCGACGTCGTGTGGCTTATGGAGGAGGTCTTATTTCCCATTAAAGGACAGGTTCGTGCGCGCCACACCCGATGGGAAATGCCAAACTGTGTTATCACGGAATTGCCCGATGGGCGCGTAAAGGTAAAGACCGAAGAAAGGCTTCGCGCACCCGCTAAGGGACAGACAGCAGCCTTCTACATCGGCGAGCGATTAATTGGCGGCGGAACAATCGATGGCTGGATGTAAAAAAAGCAAACGGATGATGCAAAAGACGATTAAAATGGATAATTTCTATTCATATTGCGGATTTTTGTGCCGGTCGGTACAAATTAATGTGTAAATTTTGGATGAATTCATTGACAATTAACCCGGTTGGGGATATAATACTATATTGGTACGGTTTGTACTTATGAAGAAATGGCGCCGATGCGGCTGACCATCTAAAATGGTTTTCGGTTGCCTTTCTATATACCGACAAAACCCATGCGTGACGCCAATCACTCATCGGGCGGAAGCGGAAGAGCCGGAAAAACCGGCAGGACTATTTTGGAGGTGCTTTACACAGATGGCACGTATCGCAGGTGTGGACCTTCCCAGAGAGAAGAGAATCGAGGTCGCTCTGACGTATATCTACGGCATCGGCCCGAACATTGCCAACGAAATCATCGACGGTACCGGCATTAATCCCGATACCCGCGTTAAGGATCTTACCGAGTCTGATATCGGTAAACTGCGCGACTATATCGACCACAACCTCAAGGTAGAGGGTGACCTCCGCCGTGAAGTTTCCATGAACATCAAGCGCCTGATGGAAATCGGCTGCTACCGCGGCCTTCGCCATCGCAAGGGTCTGCCCGTCCGCGGTCAGAACACCAAGCAGAATGCGCGTACCCGCAAGGGCCCGAAGAAGCAGGTTGCCGGTAAGAAGAAGGCTGGAAAGTAATTTCCACTTCGACCGATTGATGTGAATTAGGAGGAAATACGTTTATGGCTAAGCCGAAGCTGAAAAAGGTCGTTCGTAAGCGCCGCGAGAAGAAACTCGTCGAGCGTGGCGCGGCCCATATCCGCTCTTCTTTTAACAATACGATCGTAACGATCACCGATACCAACGGCAACGCCCTGTCCTGGGCTTCCGCTGGCGGACTTGGCTTCCGTGGAAGCAAGAAGTCCACTCCCTTCGCTGCACAGTCTGCCGCTGAAACTGCTGCCAAGGCCGCTATGGAATATGGCCTGAAGACTGTTGAAGTGTTCGTAAAGGGCCCCGGCGCCGGCCGTGAAGCTGCGATCCGTTCGCTGCAGACGGCAGGTCTGGAGGTTACCATGATCAAGGACGTGACGCCCATCCCCCACAACGGATGCCGCCCGCCCAAGCGCAGAAGAGTGTAGTAGGAGGAACAAATCATGGCTAGATATACTGGTTCCGTTTGCCGCCTCTGCCGTCGCGAGGGCTGCAAGCTTTTCCTGAAGGGCGATCGTTGCTACGGCCCCAATTGCGCCGTAGGCAAGCGCCCCACCCCGCCCGGTGAGCACGGTCAGGCTCGCCAGCGCAAAATGAGCGAGGACGGCATGCAGCTTCGCGAAAAGCAGAAGGCAAAGCGTGCGTACGGCGTTCTCGAAACCCAGTTCCATCGTTATTTTGAGTCTGCTGCTCGCGAAAAGGGCATCACCGGCGAGAACCTCCTCGTTCTCCTCGAGCGTCGCCTTGACAACGTTGTGTACCGCGCAGGCTTCGGCGCTTCCCGCGCTCAGGCCCGTCAGCTGGTTCGCCACGGTCACATTCGCGTAAACGGCAAGAAGGTCAACATCCCCTCCTTCCTTGTGGAAGTCAACGATGTTATCACCATTCGTGAGAAGAGCGCGGAAGCCGAGCACTTCAAGGCGCTTCGCGAAGGCACCAGCCGCATCGTTCCCAAGTGGATCGCGCTTGACAGCGAGAACCTCAAGGCTACGATCACTGACAAGCCCGCCCGCGATGATATCGATCTTACGATTCAGGAAAACCTTATCGTCGAGCTGTACTCCCGTTAATCAAGCGACTGAGTTTGATAGAAGTCTCTTGCTGGCGGCGTAAGTTCGATCAGACCGCCGGATAAAAAAGAGACAGAGCACCGTCGAAAGCAAAAATGCTTTCGCGATGGAGAGGAGGATTCGCCGAGTGATCGATCAGATTGAAAAACCCAAAATTGAGCGAGTGGAAATCGGTGAAAGCAGCAAATATGGCAAGTTCATCGTAAACCCGCTGGAGCGTGGTTTTGGACAGACGCTGGGCAACGCGCTTCGTCGCGTGCTTTTGAACTCGCTTCCTGGTGTTGCAGTTACCAGCGTTCGCATTGAAGGCGTTCAGCATGAGTTTTCGACCATTCCTGGTGTTAAGGAAGATGTCGCTGAAATCATTTTGAACCTCAAGCTTTTAAGCGCGAAACTGTTCACGGATCAGCCCAAAATCCTCACGATTGACGTGCGCGATGCATGTGAAGTGACCGCCGCCGACTTCAAGTGCGACGACGAGGTTGAAATCGTTAACCCCGAGCTTCACATCGCCACTCTTTCCAATGGTGCGCATCTTCAGATGCAGATCACCCTTGAAAAGGGCCGCGGCTACGTTTCCGCCGAGCGCAACAAGCAGCTGGCGAACGAGCGCAACAAGATGGGCGGCATGCCCATCGGCGTAATCCCGATGGACTCCATCTTTACGCCCATCCGCAAGGTCAGCTATTCCGTTGAGGATACCCGCGTTGGCCAGGTGACCGACTATGACAAGCTCACCATTGAAGTTTGGACCAATGGTTCCATTCTTCCCAAGGAAGCGCTTGCCTCCGCAGCCCAGATTCTGACGAACAACATGAAGCTGTTCATTGACCTGACTGTAAACGTCGTTCGCGTGGATTACAACGAGCCTGAAAGCGACAATCGCGACAAGGTACTCGAGATGACCATCGAAGAGCTTGATCTCTCCGTCCGCGCCTTCAACTGCTTGAAGCGCGCTGGCATCAACACCGTTGCCGAGCTCGTACAGCGCAATCAGGAAGATATGATGAAAGTACGCAATCTCGGAAAGAAATCGCTTGAAGAGGTTGAGCAGAAGCTCGTTGCGCTTGGTCTTTCTCTGAAAACCAGCGACGAATAAGCGCCGACCTTATGACATAAGCAATCAAGGAGGAACCGACAATGGCCAATCGTAAGCTGGGCCGTCCGGCAGACCAGAGAAAGGCTCTTCTCCGCAACCAGGTTACCAACCTGATCTGGTACGGCAAGATTGAGACCACTCTGCAGCGCGCCAAGGAAGTCAGCTCTGTAGCTGAACACTATATTAACCTGGCTGTTCGCGAATGCGAAAACACCGTAGAGGTTAAAAAGACCACCAATAATGACAAGGGCCAGACCGTAGAGCTTACCGTTGTAAACGATATGCCCTCCCGCCTCGCTGCCCGTCGTCAGATCATGGCTTACCTGTACGACATGCCCGTTATCCAGGGCAAGGACGAGGAAAAGGAAGACTTTATCGAGCGCAAGAAGAACATCAAGCACCCGGTAGTTGAGAAGCTCTTCCGTGAAATCGCTCCCAAGTACAAGAAGCGCATCGAAGAAAAAGGCCAGGCCGGCGGCTACACCCGCATCATCAAAATCGGCCCCCGCCGCGGCGATGCTGCTGAAATGG
>JAZSFI010000395.1:0-12439 GCA_045532135.1 Clostridia bacterium
TAACCAGCGGTACGAGCAGGCGGGGAATAAAGCACATGGCGATTAAAAGCAAAGGGCTTTTTGCGCCAAGCGCTGCGGCAAGCGCACTCGGTGCAGTCAGGGAGAGACCGAAGGCGCTCAGGGTAGAGCAAAGGCCGAAAATGAATCCAAGCAGTATGCCGCTTTTAAGGCCTAAAAACAGCGTGCCGGCGATGACTGGAATATGAAGAATCGTTACGTTGATCGCGCCTAACGGAATAATGCCGATGGGCGTCATTCCAAGAAGGAATACCAGGGCGACGAACAGGGCGTTCAGGACAAGACTGCGTGTGGATGTGCTTCTCATGTGCTTACCTCCGTTTGGGTTCCCAGCGGGATACCGTACGTATTAGTGTAACCGGGATCGGATAAATTAATCGGTAAGTGCGATTCCTCATAAGGATATCGTTTACCGACTATATTATAGCATATATTTTTCTGTTTGTATTGCGTAAAATATGTAAAATGTGGTATGATAAAGAAAAAAACGAGGAGGAGAACATATGGCTTGCAACTGCAATTCCTGCGGCGGCGTGGTTACGGGACTTCATCATATCGGCGTTCATGTAAAGGACGCGCGCGTAAGCGAGAAATTCTATGTGGAGGATCTTGGATTTGAGAAAACCCATGAGTTTGTAAACGGCGCAACCACGCTCATTTTTGTCAAAGCCGGCTCCTGCATTATCGAGCTGATTGAAAATCAGAACAAGGACGAGCGGCCTGTCGGCACGATCGACCATATCGCAATGGAAGTGAAAGACATCGAGCCTTTTGTCTGCCGCCTGACCGAAAAAATGATCAAGTTTGACAATGGCGTCATTTCGAAAAATGACTGGCTGTTCGGCGGCGCCAAGAACATTTTCTTCAAAGGTCCGGACGGAGAAAGAATCGAATTTTTTGAAATGCCCTGATTGAAGGAGGAGACAAGAATGGTCAATTATAAATCGGAGTTTACGATCGAAGTAAGAGAACAGATGCGCGGCGGAAAGCTGCATGCAGAAATCACGAAGCTTTCAAAAGAACTGCCCGAAAACGTGCGCCTTTTTGCTACAATCCGCCTGATTCCCGGCGCGTCCATCGGCTATCATGTGCATGAGAACGAGACGGAAATGTTCTATTTCGCTGAAGGAGAGGGAATCGTAAAGGACGATGAAACCGAGAAAGCCGTTTCTGCCGGCGACAGCATGCTGACCTTCCCCGGACACGGTCACGCCGTAGAAAACAACGGCGACAAAGATCTTGTCCTTGTCGCCGTAATTGTGAAGGAATAAGGGTTATCTGGCAAGCGCAAAAGATGCGTCCTGAATAAAACGCTCAAACTCGGGCACATTTACGTTGTTTGAGAGGAATACGGCTACGCACGGAGGGTCAGTGAAAATCACGCCCGTATCGTGCGTAGTTCCGTCGTCCTCGCCGGTTTTATGGGCGGTTTTGATTCCGAGCGGGCTTAAAAAGAAGGGCATTTTTCCCTTCAAACGCTGGTTTTTGAGAATCGAAAGCATTTCGCGGCTGGCTTCGGCGCTTACGAGCTTTTCTTCCATCAAAAGCAGATAGAATTTCATAACGCCGGCAGCGGTGACGGTATTCTGGATGCCGCGCGCCGCGCTTTTTGCATCAAAGAGCTTTCTTCGAAGAACGATTTCGTCAAGACCGTAGGAAGAAAGCGTTTGGTTGATTTTTTCAATTCCGAGCCTGTCGATCAGAAGATTTGTCGCGGTGTTGTCGCTTACGATAATCATGAGCGTTACAAGGTCAAGCGCTGTGGCTTCGACATTTTTGTGCATGTAGGTAAGCGCGCCGCAGGAGGGCATTTTGTCTTCGTCCCGGACGGTGAAAACTTCATCCTTTGAAATTTCGCCTGCTTCAAATGCGCGGAAAGCTTCAAGCATGACGCCGAGCTTTATAACGCTTGCGGCGACAAGCGGCAGGCGCTCGTTATAGTAAATGGGCGCGCTTGCGTCAAGCGCCTGGATTGCAACGGCTGTGTCTCCGGCGATGGTTTTAAGGGTTGAAAGAATCTCGCTTTTCAGCATGAAAATTACTCCTTTTAAGAGGTGATGATATGAAGATGGAGAATATCTCGTTCCTTTCGCCCGTGGATGGGCTCCCGATCGATGCTGTTTTGGCGATTCCGGAAGGAGAAGTCAAGGGCGTTATCGTAATGGCGCACGGAATTAAAGAATATAAGGAACGTTATCTACAGATGATGGAGCGGTTTACGGAAAACGGTTTTGCCTGCGCGATGAACGACCACAGAGGCTATGGAAAAAGCGTAAGGGATGCATCCGATTACGGCTATACATATTCGGCAGGCGCATCAGGTACGGTCAAGGACTTTGAAACGCTTGAAAGAGCGGTTTCAAAGCGTTTTCCGGGCGTCAAGATGTTTTTGTACGGACACAGCATGGGAACGCTTGTCGCGCTGAATTATCTTAAAAATGCATGCGCGCGCTTTTCGGGCGTTGTGCTTTCGGGGCTTCCTGCAAATACGCCTGCGGCTTTTGCCGGCAAGCAGTTTTTGAAATTAAGGCGCAGACTCAAAGGCGAAAGATTCAGAGATGACAGCGCAAGGAAGCTTATGTTTTCTGCATATGACGCAAAATTCAAGGATGAAAACATTGAAAACGCCTGGCTGAACAGCGACAAAGCAAAGGTGAAGGCGTATAACGATGATGAAAAATGCGGCGGCTGTGCAACGGTGGACGGATACATGTCGCTGATCGATCTTCTGATCGGCGCATATTCCGTCAAGGAATACAGGCTCATCAACAACTTATTGCCGATTCATATTTTTGTCGGTGAATTTGACCCTTGCGTTGGCTTTGAACAGGGCGCGAAAAAGAGCGAAGCGTTTTTAAAGAAGCTGGGGTTTGTTAAAGTGAAGCTTCATGTTCTCAAAGGCATGCGCCATGAAATTCACAACGAGCCGGGCGGGGAAGAGGTCATGGGGCAATTTGTCAAAGCTTTTGCGGATTTGCTGTAAGATTTCTAAAGTGCATATATGCGCGTTTTTTAAGCGTCTCCGCCTCATTTTCCACTTTTTCGCGGATTATGTCATCCAAAAGCTTTTCAAGAATCGAACCGATCATCTTTCCCTTTGCGCCGATGGCCATAAGGTCGCGGCCGGTGATGCGCATGTCCGAAAGCGTAAGGCAGGCGTGTTCGCGAATCGCCAAATCATATTCGCGCCTGAGCGCTTCAACGTATGAAAGCTTTTCTTCAAGCATTTCTGGATTCTGTCCGTAAAAATCCGCCTGAATGACTTGGATCAGCATGGGGAAGAGGTCTTTTCCGATGCGCGAAATCTGGCGGCGGATGTTTATGCGTTTTTCGGGCACGCGAAGATCGTGTTCCAGCACGAGCTTCGTTACGGTCTGAATCGTCGCACGGTCGCTCTTTAAGCGGATAAGAACCTTTTCCGCAATATCGCGGCTTGCAAGCGGATGACCGATAAAATGATCAATGCCCTTTTCGTCCGTCGTTTTCTTTTCAGGCTTGCCCGCATCGTGCATAAGCATGGTCAGGCGATATACCGGTTCATTGGGCGCGGCGGCTATGGTTTTGACCGTGTGCGTCCAAACGTCGTATGCGTGGTGAGGATTGACCTGCTTGAGATTGTACATGGGCCTGAGCTCGGGAAGTACCGTAAAAATGATTTCGGGGTAATCAAGCAGAATGCGCTCGACGCCTTTTCCGCACAGAAGCTTTTTAAGCTCCACAAAAATGCGCTCTTCGGACACATTTTCAAGCGTGGACGCCAGTTTTACGGCAGCCCTTGCCGTTTCTTCGTCAATCGTAAAATCATAGGTCGATGCAAAACGGACGGCGCGCAGAATGCGAAGCGCATCTTCCGTAAAACGCATTTCAGGATTGCCGACTGCGCGGATTACGCCGTTTTCAAGATCCGTTTTTCCGCCGAACAGGTCAATTACGCCCTCTTCGGGGTGCGCGGCCATAGCGTTTACGGTGAAGTCGCGCCGCATGAGATCTTCTTTTAAGTTGTTTACAAAATGAACCGTGTCGGGACGGCGATGATCGGTATACGCTCCGTCGATGCGGTACGTCGTAATTTCATAGCCTTCGCCGCCCAGCATCACCGTAACCGTTCCGTGCTTGATGCCGGTTTCAATTACGCGCTCGTTTTTGAAAACGCGCTTGATTTCTTCGGGCAGCGCGGATGTGGTCAGATCCCAGTCGTTGGGCTGTTTATTCAAAAGCGCATCGCGAACGCAGCCGCCGACGGCATAGGCTTCATACCCTGCGTCGTTGAGCGCGCGGATGATGCGTATGACTGCTTTGGGAAATATGAACATCGAAAATACCTCCTTGGGAAACTGGAATTAATCATAAACTTGAATCGAATTTTTGTCAATCGAAAGGGGAGAAGAAAATGCGCATTTTATCCATCGGAAACAGTTTTTCGGTCGACGCGCAGTATTGGCTGACGGACATTATGGCTGCAGGCGGCGATGACGCGGAGCTGTGGAACCTGTTTATCGGCGGATGCAGCCTTGAAAGACATATGGAAAACGTTGTATCCGGCGAAAGCGCCTACGATCTTTTTATCGGCGGAAAGGGCGTTGGAAAAAGCAGCATAGACGCGGCGCTCAAATGCGGAAAATGGGACTATATAACGCTTCAGCAGGCCAGCGGTTTTTCGGGACTTTGGGAGAGCTATGAAAACTATTTGAAGCCTTTATACAACCACGTAAAACAGCTTGCGCCTGAAGCGGAAATCGTCATTCACGAAACTTGGGCATACGAGAAAACGAGCACGCATCCGCATTTCGAATGGTATAATTGCGATCAGAAAAAGATGCATGAAGCGCTCAAAAGCGCATACGGACGCGCGGCAAAGGAAATCGGCGCAAGGATCATACCGGTCGGAGACGCAGTTGCAAATCTCAGGGAAACGGAAATGTTTGATGTGGAAAAGGGAGGCGAATCGCTTTCCAGAGACGGATTCCATCTGTCCTTTGTGCTTGGCAGATATCTGGCGGCAGCGGTATGGTATGGCTTTTTCACTGGCAGGGATATCCGAAAAAACAGCTTTGTTCCGGCGCGGAAACACCTTGTTGGACTAAAAGACGGAAAAGCGCAGTTTGATATAATGGAATCGGACATTCCGTCTTGCGAAAAGATGGATTTGATCAAAGCAATGGCATATCAAATCATAAACGGCTGACGGAAAAACACAGCGCGCGCGATGAAAATCGCACGCGCTGTGTTTTTTTATCGGACATGTATAGAATATACCTTGATTCTTCGTAAGTTTGAATCCTCTTTCCGGATTCAGAGGACGCAGAAAATGAGGCGAAAACGGGGAAAAGGAATGGCTTTTATTTATCCTTGCGCTGCATAAGGACGGCAAAGATGATGATTGCGCCGACAAAGGCGTTGGACAGGAAGGCGTCTATATGCAAAAGGATAACGAGCTGATCCATGATACCGATGATGATGACGCCTAAAAGTGTTCCGAGTATGGAGCCGCGTCCGCCGGCCATGCTGGTGCCGCCTACGACAACTGCTGCGATGGCGCTCATTTCAAGTCCGTTGCCTGCGCTGGCAACGTCAACGCCCCTCAAGCGCGCGACCTGCATTATGGCGGCAATGGCGACCAAAAGGCCGGTAATCATATAAACGGAGATTTTTACGCGGTCCACATTGATGCCGGATAACTTGCTGACGCGTTCATTGGAGCCGATGGCATAAATGTGTCTTCCGAAGGCGGTGTGCTTTGAAATGATATACATGACAATGGCAAGGATCATCCAAACGATAATCTGAAGAAGCATCAGATCTCCCAGAAATTTGAATTCAGCAGGGAAGGCGACAATCGCATCTTTATTGAACAAACGGGCGATGCCCTGACAAATGTCCTCCACAGAAGCGTTTGCGATTACCTGGAACTCGATGGGCACTTCAATTCGGGTGCTCTTGGTAAAATACTGTGCAAGCGAGCGAACGATGTTCATAACGCCGAGCGTTACGATGAAAGGCGGAACCTTTCCCTTTGTGATTACAACGCCGGTCAATCCGCCCAGAATCAGGCCCGCGGCAAGACCTGCTGCGATTGCAACAAGAAAGTTCGGAAGACCGACAAGCCCGCTGGAAGTGAAAAAGCCGGTTTTTGATACATCAAGGATTACCATGACGATCGTTGAAATTCCGGCAAGCGTTGAACCGACCGCAAGGTCGATACCGCCGGTGATTATGACAAAGGTCATGCCCAGAGCAACCATGCCTACGGAAGCATTGGAGCGAAGAAGATTTACCATGTTGATCAGCCATTTGCTGCCCCAGTCGGCATAGGAGGTAAAAGCATAATCCATGGTATTGCCGTGCGCATATGTCAGGATTACGATCATCAGGCAAGCGATGATGAAAGTTGAAAAGACGGGATTGTTTTTCCATGCGCGGGCGAACTTATCGGGAATGAAAATGCAGATAAGGCTTGCAATCAGGAAGAGTACGCCTGCCAGGGTGATGAAGATATGCGCTTTTCCGATGGACAGAATCAGAGTTTCGCTGATTTGGAGCGCGTCTTTTTGACTGACAGCGGAAGATTCGTTAAGCGCGATCTGCGCTTCGGATGTAATATACCCGGTCTTTTCTTTAAGCGCGTTTGCCATGTCTGAAATAACCGTCAGGGATTCAACAAAGCCTTCGAGGGTGGTAGGGGTGGCGTGCTTGCTCTTTTCGATGGTTTCACCCGTCCACTCGATGTCGCTTCGGGTATAAACGTCCTTAACGCCCTTGTAAGCGGTATCGATTTTGGATTCCGCGTTGTTTAAGGCCTTGACGGCGGACTTGAATTCTTCCTCCATCATCCCGAATACGATGCGGTATGCGGTGTCCTTAACGGAATCGCCGGAAGACTGAACGGATTCAACAATCGCCTTGAAAGCATCTGAATTTTCCGAAATCGCATTTTCAAAAATCTTGATTTCCTCAATATCTTCTTCGATGGCTTTCGAAGCGTTGAGCAGACGGTCGACGACGTCTTCGCTGATCTTTCCGGCCTGATAGCCTTCATAAAGCGCACTGACTGTTTTAAACGCGCCCGCTACCTCCTTTATGGCTGCATCGGTCTGCTTTACGGCGGTTTCTGCCTTCTTTATGGCGGAAGGCGCGGTTTTTGCGGCAGCATCGGCGTGCTTTTGGATGTTTGATTTATGTGCGACGGCTTCCTGATATTTTTTTGCAAGCGCATGGTCGGCGCTTGTGAACGTGTTTCCGAGGATGCCGGATCCAATCAGCATGATGGTAAGGACGAGCGCGACAATGCCCAGAATTCTTGAAATCTTCATTTGCTTTCTTCCTCTCAGCTTTCTTCGATTTTACCGCCGGTTGCCAGCAGCATGATGTTGTGATCGGTCAGATTTTCGCCGTCCAGTTCGCCTCTGATTTCTCCGTGAAACATGACGAGCGCTCTGTCGCAAAGGCGGATGATTTCCTGCGCTTCGCTGGAGAGAATGCATATGGCCTTGCCCTGTTCGGAAAGGGAGAGAATGATGTCGTAAATCTCTTCCTTCGCTCCGACGTCAACGCCCTGCGTCGGGTTATCGAAGATAAGAATGTCGGGATCGGCGTTCAGCCATTTGGCGAGGACAACCTTTTGCTGGTTGCCGCCGGAAAGGCTGGTGATTTTGTTTGACATGGAATCAAGCTTGATGGAAAGATTCTTTTTCTGCTTTTCCATCTGCGAGCGTTCCTTTTTGTGATCGATCAGAAGAAAACGGGAAAGCTCTTCATAAGTAACGATTGAACCGTTTTCAAGAATGGACAGATCCTTTAAAATGCCGTTTTCCTTGCGGTCTCTGGGCACATAACCGATGCCCGCTTTATAGGCGCTTCGGGTGGCGCGCATTTTTACGGGCTTGCCCTTTACGATGATTTCGCCGGTATAATCGGGATTTGCGCCGAAAACCGTTTGGAACAGTTCGCTGCGTCCGTCGCCCAAAAGACCGGTAAAACCCAGAATTTCACCTTTTCTGAGGGTGAAGGAGATGTTATTGAACAATCTTCCGGAGGAGAGGTTTTGAACGGCGAGCGCTTCGGATGTGATCTTGGCGTGTCTTGAAAGCTTTTCGGTTCTCACATCGTGACCGATCATGGCGCGGGCGAGGGAGGCTTCGGTTGCGTCCTTTACGTTGCCGCTTAAAACCAGAACGCCGTCGCGCAGCACCGAGTAGGTGTGGCAGATGGTCAGAATTTCAGGTAACTTGTGCGATATAAAAATGATGCTGACGCCTTGGTCTGAAAGCGTTCTCATCATGTTGAATACACGTTCAATTTCGACTTCCGTAAGCGAAGTCGTGGGTTCGTCCATGATGATGATGGTGGACTTCATCAAAAGCGCGCGGGCGATTTCGATGATCTGCTTGTAGGATGCATCAAGCGTGCGCACGATGGTTCTGGGATCCAGATCCACATTCATGCGCTTTAAGACCTTTTCGGCCTCGCTGATCATATATTTGCGGTCAAGAAACAGGCCGTTTTTCTTTTCACGGCCGATAAACAGATTTTCATAGATGGAAAGATCCGTAACAAGGTTCAGCTCCTGATGGATAAAGGAGATACCGGCGTTCATGGAATCGCGGGGAGAAAGAAATTTCTGAACCTTTCCGTCGAGCGAAATTACTCCCTTGTCCGCGGGAATAACCCCGCCCAGGATATTCATAAGCGTCGATTTTCCCGCGCCGTTTTCACCGATCAGCGCGCGGATTTCACCTTTTTCAAGGGTTAAGTCAACGCCTCTTAATACAATGTTGGAATCGAAGGCTTTTTCAATGCCCTTCATGGTAAGAGACATGCGGTCAGTCCCCTCCTAATGCGTGTTTCCTTCATGAAATAAGGCCATGATGGGGCTGCCATCATGGCCTGAGCCTGATTCAAAAATTAATAGGGAGAATCGGGATTGAGGTATTCTTCAGCGTTTTCGCGATCGATAATAACGGTAGGATCAACAATCAGATGCTCGATTTCTTCACCGAGAAGAACGGCAACTGCATTTTCCACGCAGGAAATGATCATGCTGGGAGAATACGTTGCGGAAGATACCCAGATGTCAGCATACGCTTCGTCGAGCATAATGTTGAAGTATTCCTGGCATCCGCCGCCGCCGGTGATGGCCTTGATGTCAGTGCGGCCGGCTTCCTTGATCGCCTGAAGAGCGCCGATGGAGGTGCCGTCGTCAAGAGAGAATACAGCGTCAATGTGGCTGTAGGCAGTCAGAGCATCGGCCATATCTTTAAGACCTGCTTCTTTCGTGAAATCGGAAGCAACTTCGGCGATGATTTCAATGTCGGGAGCAAACTCAGCAATGTAATCTTTGAAACCCTGCATGCGGTCGTCGTTTACGTTGCCGGCAGTGGGCTTGCAAAGGATGAGAACGTCGCCTGCGCCTTCAAGCTTCTCGGCGATGTATGCGCCGCCCTGATAGCCCATGTCGTAGTTGTTGCCGGTGAGAACATACATAAGGTCTGCGTACTCTTCGGCGACTTCGATGATCATGTCGAAGTTATAAATGATGATGCCGTTGGCGAGGGCTTTTTCAGCGGCGGTTTCAACGCCGGGGAACTGGGGCCATACAACGATGGCATCTACGCCGAGAGAGATAAGGGTTTCAATATTGGAGGACATTTCTTCGGCATCGGTAGATACGAGGAATTCGTACTTGATGTCGAGGGAATCAGCGGCCTGCTGAGCATAGAAATTTACGCCGCCAACCCAGTCATGGGTAAGAACGGGAGCGAGAATGCCGATGTAGGGCTTGTCTTCTTCGGCCATGGCAAAGGACATCATGCCAACGGCCATCATGAGGGCGAGAATGAGAGCGAAAAGCTTTTTCATGTTGGATCCTCCTTCAAATATAAGGTTTTGAACCTGCGTTTATTATAGCATCAAACCGGTATGATTTCAACAAAAAATCAAAGGTTTATACAGGTTTAAGAATTTTGTTTAATCTAACATAAAACAAAAACCGCCCTTTGAGAAAATCAAAAGGCGGCGTTTATGTTAGTAGGGACTCTCGAATTCCGTTTCGGCTTTTTTGACCGCGTCTTCAAGCGTCATGCCGGTAAAATGGGGGGCGTTCAAGTATCTTCCGGATTTTTTGTCGTCCACAAATGCGCCGACGGCGATTCCGGGGATGGCGCTTTCGGGGGCGTTCGGGGCATGCGGGCCGCCGAGATCCGTTCTGCACCAGCCGGGATCGGTCAGATTGATCATAACGTCTGTTCCCTGGACGGTTTTTCCAAGATCAATTGTGATCTTGTCAAGCGCGGCTTTGCTTGCGGAATAACCGGCCTGATGGGGGTCGAGACGGATTCCGCTTGTCGTGTTTACGATTCTTCCGAAGCCTTTTTTCATCATTTTCGGCAGAAAATGATACATGATCATCGCAGGCGCGATGGTATTGATATTGAAAGATAAGGTGTAATCTGAGACAGGCGTCAAAAGATATTCGGTGCGATAGGCGATCTGCATGCCGGCGTTGTTCAAAACAATATCGACCTCTACGCCCAGTTTGTCGATTTTCTGAAGCATTGCCTGTACCTGAGCGAGATCGGAAAGCTCCGCTTCCACACAATACGCTTTTACGCCCATTTGAGTGACTTCTTCATAGATCTTCGCGGTATGAGCAAGGCTTCTTGAATGCAGAATGAGGTTTGCGCCCTTTTCGGCCATAAGCTTTGCCGTAAGATATCCGATGCCGCGCGCCGCGCCCGTGATCAGGCACCAGCGTCCCTGTACGTTTACCATAAATGATTCTCCTTAAACCTTCGCATGTGCGGCAATTTTGTAGATGTTTGCGATATCCTCTGCGGAAAGGCGCATGAATCCGTAGGTTTTGTTATCGCCGATTCCGAATTTTTCAACAAGAGCTGGGATATCTTCTTCCTTTGCGCCGAGTTCGTCAAAATTGATGGGAAGACCCAGCTCCTTTAAGAAGCGGCGGAAACAGCGGATGCCTTCATAAGCGGTGTCTTCCGGACGCTCAAAGTTCATCTCGCATCCGAACACGCGCGTCGCCATCTGCGCAAAACGCATGGGATTGTGAGGCATGACGTATTCCATCCAGCTGGGCATGATGACGGCAAGGCCTGCGCCGTGCGCTACGTCATAAAAGCCGGAAAGCTCATGTTCGATATTGTGGCTGTTCCAGTCCTGGCTGCGGCCGACGCCGACGATGTTGGTGTGCGCAACGGTGCCCGCCCACATGATGTTTGCGCGCGCCTCATAGTTGTTCGGATCCTTGATGACGCGGGGCGCTTCCTTGACCATCGTAAGGAGGACCGCTTCACAAAGGCGGTCGGTGATTTCGACTTCCTTTGTGTTTGTAAAGTATCTTTCAAATACGTGCGCCATGATGTCGCAGGCGCCGCATGCGGTCTGGAAAGCGGGAAGCGTCTCGGTCAATTCCGGATTCATGATGGAAAAGCGGGGACGAAGGGCGTTTGAGCCTGCGCCGCGCTTGAGGCCGGTCTTTTCCTGCGTGACGACGGTGTCGCCGCTGCCTTCGCTGCCGGCGGCAGCAATTGTTAAAACGGTTCCGACAGGAAGCGCTTTTTCGATGGCGGCTTTGCCGGAATAAAAATCCCAGAAATCGCCGTCGTATAAAACGCCCGCTGCAATGGCTTTCGCGGAGTCGATGACGCTTCCGCCGCCGACGCAGACGATGAAGTCGATTTTTTCCTTTTTGCAAAGATCGATTCCTTCATATACAAGCGTATCGCGCGGATTCGGCTTTACGCCGCCCAGCAGTACGTAGTATACGCCCGCATTTTCAAGGGATTTGGTCACGCGATCCAGAAGACCGCTTTTTACGGCGCTTCCGCCGCCGAAATGCACAAGCGCACGGGAACCGCCGAATTTCTTGACCATCGAACCCGCTTCGTTTTCGCGTCCCTTTCCGAATACAAATTCCGTGGGGCTGTAGAAATTAAAATTATCCATGTGAAAATCTCCTTTATTTATTGAAATGACGAATGATTCCAAGCGCGTGTTTTTAAATGACAAAGTTATTTGCTTAGAAGTTCAATTGCTGCGAGCACCAAAAACATGTAGTGAGACGAACCGCCGCCAAGCACATATTCCGTTTGCTGCCACAGATACGGCCATTCCAGCAATTCGGGGAAGTCAGGACGAATCAGAGCAGTACCCGAAATAACGCCACCGGGCGTATAGGAAAAGTCAGCACGATTAATACCATAAGCTGTCGTCGCAGATTCAGGGCCCACTCCCGAAGCAAATGAAATGTTGTTACTGCCAGGATGACAACCGAGAACAAAATTCAAGGCGTTCAACAGCATATCTGGTGCAAACAAATCAGGGAATGCTTTGTGCAGATAATAATACTCAACTCCAAGGCGCTGAATATCCCATCCAGCTCCCCAGATATGCGGTCGATATGGAA
>JAZSFI010000134.1:0-1596 GCA_045532135.1 Clostridia bacterium
TCCGCCGCTTTTAACGGCGCAGTGGATGCCGTGTTCTGCTGCGGCTATCGGGAATATGTATCCCGACGCTGCTTTGCGCAAATCAGAAGGAGGTTTGGATTATGAACTGTCATGCAAAGGAATTTCTGAAGCGAGGTCTCCTGGCTGCATGGGGAGGCCCTGTGATTTTGGCCGTTGTTTACGGTATTCTGGGCGTCGACGGCACAGCCGAAGCATAAAGGAGGTGAGACAATATGGCAATATCACCCGGAATGAAAATGATGCTCGTACAAAAAGCTGCAAGGCGTGAAACGAGCGAGTATTCCGCGGACAACGGTCGCCGCATGATCGGCTTTGACCGCAACGAAAACCGCGAAAGGATGCGCGGCGGCGACTATAACCGCGCACGCGACGAATATAATGGATATGAAGGCGGCGAATACAACCGTGCCAGAAACGACTATCCACGCGGCGAATACAACAGCTACGACCGCGGCGAATACGCCTACGCGCCCGGAATGCAGATGCAGAGCCGTGCAAATATGCCCTACATGCCGCCTATCTACCCGAACATGAGCGCAGGCAATGAATACGGCGACATCTACGCCCACGGTTCCATTTACGCCCCCGGCGCGATGAATAAGCCCGAACGCGACATGCGCAGCCGCGACCGTGATTATGATTACGACGCATCTGATCACATGTTCGAGCCTGTCACGGAGCATAAAGCCCGGAAATGGGTAGAAAAGATGACCACCGGCGAAAAGTACAAGCCGGAGATCACCGAGCAAATGCGCGCGTCTTTCTGCCCGGACTGCGACAAGTGGGAATTCTACGTCGCAATGAACGCCATGTACGCAGATTACCGCAAGACCGCGCAGGAAATGGGTATGGACAAAGCCGACTTCTACGCCCGTCACGCGCGCGACTTCATCAAAGACGACGACGCCGCCCCCGGCAAAGTCGCCCGGTACATGGAGACTATCCCGAAGAAGTAGAAAAAGGTCCTTTTCAGGGCCTTTTTTCTTCGATGTTGCATTGTAAGCAGTAGATTACGCAGTAAACTACGCAGTAGACGATTTCAAGACGCTTTAACACGCTTTAAAAACAACAAAATGCACAAAAAAATGCACGAAATACCGAACATATTTCGTGCATTTTGATCGAGGTGACAGGATTTGAACCTGCGACCTTTTGGTCCCGAACCATCGTTGCGTTTTTGCTATAATAGGAAGAAAGATTTTGTGGTTGCGGGATTACGCAGTCGGTATGCAGTAGAAATTTAAAAATTTTTGGTCAAATGGATTGGATGATACTGCGGAGGGTGTCGAGATCGGCGGACTGGTATTTCTTTGTCATGCCAATGTCCGTATGTCCCATGAGGGCGGCTTTGTCTTTATCGGGTCCGGTGGCGGTTTTCAAGAAGTTTGCGAACGTATGGCGGCAGGAATACGGCACGAGGCGCGCCGGGTGATCCTGATCGGGAATCGGCTGGATTCCGAGCTTTGCAAGCAGGGGGTAAAAGATGTTTTGACGGAAGGTGGCGTCGTTCAGCTTGTGGCCGTTCTGATCAGTAAAGAGCCACGGGTCGGCCTTGGCATAAAGGCGCTCGATGAT
>JAZSFI010000280.1:0-2261 GCA_045532135.1 Clostridia bacterium
TTATCGCTTCCTCTCTTTTCATGCCGATGATTCAGATTGCTTATTCCTCCATTGACAATGCGCTTCCGCTCACAAACAATGTGAATATCCCGGCGACCGCTCAGCTGTTCGCTATTGTCGGAAGCATGCTTCTTCTCAGCATGTTTATTCTCGTGATCATCATCAAGAGAATGAAGATCGCTCAGGCGCTCAAGCTCGGCGAAGACTGATGAACGGGAAAAAGGAGAAAAAGTATGGCGGATAAACAGAAATATATGATTCAGGCGCGCAGCGTTAAGCGCGCTTTCCCGGTCAGCGGAAAAACATTTCTCGCGCTCAAGGGCATCGACGTAAGCATTCCGGCCGGTGCGCTCACGATTTTAAAGGGACGAAGCGGCTCGGGCAAAACCACGCTTTTGAACATCCTGGGCGCGCTTGACAAGCCCACAAGCGGCAAAGTCATTTTTAACGGCAAAAACATCTGCAAAATGGACGAAAACAGGCGCTCCAAACTCAGAAGACGCGACATCGGCTTTGTGTTTCAGTCGGTTGCCCTCGTTCCCATGATGAACGCGCAGGAGAATATCGAATTCGCCCTGCGGCTTGCCGGTTACAAGGGCAACCGCGCCGAGCGCGCGCTGGAATGTCTCAAAATGGTCGGCCTCGATAAGCGCGCCAAACACATGCCGCAGGAACTTTCCGGCGGCGAGCAGCAGCGCGTAGCCATCGCCCGCGCCATTGCCCACAAGCCCAAGGTCATCTTTGCGGACGAACCAACGGGCGAGCTTGATACAAACACAGGTCTGCGCGTGGTCAAAATCTTCAAAGACCTCATCGAAAAAGAAGGCGTAACCATCGTCATGACTACGCACGACACGGGTCTTATGGAGATCGGAGACAAGGTTTATGAGATTCTGGACGGCAAGGTGGTGACGGATGATGACGAAGAAGAATAACAAGACCGGTCACATCATCGAGTGCGACAATCTCGTCAAAATCTATAAAACCCCCGATATTGAAGTGCTTGCGCTTCAGGGACTTGATCTGACCGTCGATTACGGCGAAATGATGGCCATCATCGGAAACAGCGGCTCAGGCAAATCCACATTTTTAAACATGCTGGGCGGTCTTGACAGGCCCTCCGCCGGAAAGCTCATTGTGGACGGCAAAGATCTTTTCAAGCTTACGGATAAGCAGCTGGTCGAATACAAGCAAAAAACCGTCGGCTTCGTCTGGCAGAATAACGCAAGAAACCTGCTTCCCTATCTTACGGCCATTCAGAACGTCATGATGCCGATGCTGTTTTCGGACGAAAAGAAAAAGCGCGCCCGTGCGGAAATGCTTCTGGATATGGTTGCGCTTTCCCACCGCAAAAACGCGCGTCTTTCCACCATGTCCGGCGGCGAACAGCAGCGCGTGGCCATTGCCATTGCCCTTGCCAATCATCCGCGCATCCTGCTTGCCGACGAACCGACAGGCTCTGTCGATCAAAAAACCAGCGACTATATTCTGGACATGCTCCGGGATATCAACCGCGAAAGCGGCGTAACCATTGTAATCGTCACGCACGATCAGCTGCTGGCCAAAAAGGTCAACCGCGTAGTTGCCATCCGCGACGGCAAGATATCCTCTGAGCGAATCATGAAGGAAAGCTATCTCGAGCGTCTCAACGATATTTCCGCAATGACGGACGTCAGCGAAGTACAGGACGAATATGTCGTCATGGACAAAGCCGGACGTCTCCAACTGCCGGGCGATATGCTCAAACGTCTGGGCGTCCGTGGAAACCGCGTGCGCATGGAAATGAAGGACGGCGAAATTATCATCCGCAAACCATTTGAAGAAGAAACCTTGAATCAGGGTTGAGATTTCCGTGAATCGGTGTTATAATATGTAAGCAAGGCGTACAAAACGCCCTGTCATAATTGTGTAAACCATTTTAAAGGAGATATAACCATGTCCGAATGCACCCATAATTGCGATACCTGCACGCTCGATTGCGAAAGCAAGGGCGGAATCCAGAAAGAAAAAGCCAACGATAAATCTAAGATCAAAAAGGCTGTTGCCGTTGTTTCCGGAAAAGGCGGCGTCGGTAAATCCCTGACCACCGGCCTCCTGGCGACGCTTGCCCAGCGCATGGGCTATAAACCCGCCATTTTGGACGCGGACATCACCGGTCCCTCCATTCCGAGAATGTACAAGTCCACCGAGCCCGCGACCGCTGACGGCGAAGCGCTCGTTCCCGCCGTCACCGCCACCGGCATCAAGGTGATGAGCGTAAA
>JAZSFI010000227.1:0-2170 GCA_045532135.1 Clostridia bacterium
ATTTTCGACATCAAGCCCTATATTCCATACGCAGATATACGGACTAGCGCAACCGGCAGCTTTGCCGAAGAGAAAAAGGATTATCGCCTTTCGGTCAATGACCCTAAGGGGATTCTTTTGGTTTTCCCGGAGGAAAAAAGGGAGGCGCTTATAAAAACGCTTTCGCTCGACCCGCGCCCGGCGTATCAGAATGATCCTGAGCGCGTGTACGGTTTTGCCTATGCGGGGTATGACGTAAGGTTTACCGTGGAAGGGACGTGCCTTACCGTTTTTGAAGCAGTAAAAATTTAAATAACGCTTTTGAGAGGTGTTTCGAATGGATATTATGGACAAGCTTTCTTTGGCCGGTCTTGTTCCGGTCATCAAGGTGGAAGACGCATGCGACGCGGTTCCGCTCTGTAAAGCCTTAAAAGACGGCGGCTTGCCCGTAGCCGAAATCACCTTTCGAACCGCTGCGGCGGAAGAGTCCATCAAAAATGTGCATGAACAGCTGCCCGACGTCATGCTGGGCGCGGGCACGGTGCTGACGATTGATCAGGTGAAGCGCGCGGTTGCAGCCGGTGCGTCTTACATTGTTTCGCCCGGTCTGAATCCTGCGGTCGTGGGCTATTGCACGCAAAACAATATCCCGATTCTGCCCGGCTGTTCAAGCCCCAGCGATATCGAAACGGCGCTGTCCTTCGGGCTTGACACCGTGAAATTCTTTCCCGCGGAAGCCGCGGGCGGCATCAATTTCATAAAAGCCATTTCTGCGCCCTACGGGAATATGAAATTTGTGCCCACGGGCGGCATCAGCGAGAAAAATCTGATGGATTACCTGTCCTTCGAAAAGGTTCGCGCCGCCGGCGGCAGCTGGATGGTTCCGAGTGATGCGGTCAGGAAAAAGGAATGGGCCAGAATCACCGAGCTTACCCGACAGGCCGTAAAGGTCATGCTGGGCCTTGAACTTAAACACATCGGCATCAACAGCGCATCCCCCGAAAGAGCCGTGAAGGACGCTGAAATGTTCTGCCTTCTGACCGGCCTGACCCTGAAGGACGGCAATTCTTCCGTATTCGCAGGAAGTGAATTCGAGTTTATGAAAACGCCTTTCCGCGGAAAAAACGGCCATATTGCGCTTGGCGTAAACAGCATTGAGCGCGCCAAATGGCATCTTGAAATGCGCGGCTTTGAATTTGACGAAGAAAGCGCAGGCGTCAAAGACGGAAAAATTGTCGCTATCTATCTGAAAAACGAAATTGCAGGCTTTGCCGTACATCTATTAAAGAAATAAGATCGGATTTTCAAAAAACGACTTTCCAAGGAGACAAGAATGCCAAAACCCAGGAAAAAAAGCGCGGCAGGACGCGCGCTTACGTACGCAGTTCTTTTAATCGCGCTCGTTGCAGTTGTTTATGTGATCGGCTATAAAACCGGCTACAGCCGCGGCGTGGATTATACATCCCGAAACCGGAACATTTTGCTTGTAAACGAGGACAATCTTCTTTCGTCCGATTATGTGCCCGAGGATCTTGTGAACCTCTACGAAATGCGCCACGCGTTTCGTCTGGCCAATGCGGAGATTTACATGACCCGCGAGGCCTATGAGCCCATGCAGGAGATGTTTCTGGCCGCAGAGCACGAGGACGTCAACGGCTTTATTATCACCAGCGGCTATCGTTCCTATGAGCGTCAGAAGGAAATTTACGCGGAAAGCGAGCCCGGCTACGCGCAAAAACCCGGCGCGAGCGAGCATCAGACGGGGCTTTGCTTTGACGTGACTGCCATGAACAGCGGGGATGGCTTTGAAAACACCGAGCAGTATCGCTGGCTTCGCCAAAATGCCTACAAATATGGCTTCATTCAGCGGTATCCCGCCAACAAATCCCATATCACCGGCATTGCGCACGAGCCGTGGCATTATCGATATGTGGGCGTTGACGCGGCGGAATACATCCACAAAAACAACATAACGCTGGAAGAGTATCTGAAATAATTCATCATCAAAAAAAGGGACGGAAGACCGCTCTCAACGGCGCGCATTGCGCACAGGAGGGTTTTCCGTCCCGAAATTTTTGTTCGGTGAAACCTGCGCGCCCTCCGGATGCATCTAATGAATGCCGGCAGATAAGCGAAGGGAGGAAATGAAGTTGAATCTTCTGGAATTTTCGTCTCGGGTGCGCGCGCTCGA
>JAZSFI010000262.1:0-1945 GCA_045532135.1 Clostridia bacterium
AGGCAGAACTGGAAAAGTCCCATGGGATCGATGTTAAAAAGCTTGCCCGCGTACTTTTTTACTTCAACGCCGCTGGCTGCATTAAACTGTTCTCTTTCTTTGTCCATATTAACCTTGAGGATTTTGGGAAGCAGCTGAACAAACAGCACAACGCCGATTACGCCGAAGGGATAGGCAAGACCATAGCCGGTTGCAACCAGCGATTCACCCGCTTCACCCGCCGCCTGCTTGGCCGCGGCAAAGCCCGGGGTGCTGGTGAGCGCGCCGGAGAAAAGACCGGCGGCAAGAGAAGCGTCGATGCCGCTGACAAGGACGATCAAAGCGCACGTCAAGGCGCCTGCAAGAATGATGATCGCGCCCAAAAGAACGTAAGACTTGGCGTTCTTTTTGAAATTTCTGAAGAATTTGGGGCCGGCAATCAGGCCAACGGAGCCGACAAACAGGACGATGCCGATGGTTTCAACGATTTTGGAAACGGTAAATCCAAAGTGTCCGAACACCAGCGCGACAAGCAGAACGCCCGCTGTTCCGATTTCAATGCCCTTGATTTTGATGCCGCCGATCAGATATCCGATCACGGCAATGGCGAAGACAACGAACGCCTCAGAGGAAATGATGGTGTTCATCAGGTCGTTTAAGTAATTCACAAAAAACACCCTTTGCTGATTATTTTTGCATCCGTACCTATTATATACACTTCTGTTAAATTGCCTGACGCGGTTTTATGAGACACAGGTTAAATTGTATTTCTTTGCTGTGTCTTTAGCTGAGAAATAAATGCGCAAAACGGGAAAGTCGTCCCCTAAGATATGAAAGCATCTTTCTTTTCACAGAGGATTCGTCTCCCGTCCTGCATGTCTTTGTTTGTATTCAAATTATTCCAATACAAGGCTCGTCCATCTGCCGCTTGCGCCGCAGGGAAGAACGCCGCCCGAGGTTACGGGCAGGACGACTTCCTGAGAATCAACATGTCCGCCGAATTTCTTTCCAACGGTCATAAGGAGCATATTGGAAAGAACCGCAGGCTGAAGGCCGGTGGTATAACTGTTGACCAGCATGAACAGCGGATTTTTGGAAAGCACCTTCGAGCAGGCTTCGATCAGGCCGAAAAGTTCGTTTTCCAGCTTCCATACTTCGCCGCCCGGGCCGCGTCCGTAGGAGGGCGGGTCCATCAGGATGCCGTCGTAGAAATTGCCGCGTCGTTCCTCGCGGGCGACAAATTTCAGCGCATCGTCCACGATCCAGCGAACGTTTTCTTCCGGAATGTTTGAAAGCTTTCGGTTCTCGCCCGCCCACTGCACCATGCCCTTGGCTGCGTCCACGTGGGTCACGTGCGCGCCGGCTCTGGCGCAGGCGATGGTCGCGCCGCCGGTGTAGCCGAAAAGGTTTAGCACCTTGACTCTGCCGCCGCGCGCTTCAATCAGCGAACGCATCCAGTCCCAGTTGACCGCCTGCTCCGGGAAAAGGCCGGTGTGCTTAAAGCCGGTGGGATGGACGTAGAAATCCAGATCCCTGTATTTGATTGTCCATTTTTCGGGCAGCTTTTTGAAAAATTCCCATTCGCCGCCGCCTTTTGCGCTTCTGTGATAATGCGCGTCCACTTTATTCCAAAGTTCGGGCCTTTGCTTGGGCCAGATGGCCTGCGGGTCGGGACGACGCAAAACCACGCGCCCCCATCTTTCCAGTTTCTCGCCGTCTCCCGTATCGATAACCTCGTAATCCTTCCACAGATCTGCAGTAAACATAATATTCTTTAATTCCTTTATCTTCAAATTCGGATTTATTATAGCATATTTTTGCCTTTCGGTCTATGGAAGATGGCGTAAACAAAGGCCGATATTTCCTTGCATTTAGTTTTTTCCTGTGCTATACTGATCTTAAACGATTGGATTTAACAAAGGGAGGTTGTCCATATGGAAAACGATATCCTTTTTACCGTTGATCA
>JAZSFI010000589.1:0-1851 GCA_045532135.1 Clostridia bacterium
AGATCAAAGTCTTTTTCCGCCTTGATCTTTTCGATTTTCTCTTCAAATCCTTTGCGGTCGGAAATTCCGAGAAGCGCCCACGCTTCGCCGGGAACGACATTTTGTCTTTCGCCCGCATACAGGCCGTAAACGGGAATCTCCGCGCCCTCTTCGCCGGCGGAAACCTTGCCGAGGGTCAGGGACAGACCGCCCTTTTCAATGTTGATGACGGGGAATTCCGCATCGGGGCTGAAACCGTAATTCGGAAGGCTCTCGGCATGCGCCGCATAATAGCGCATGACGGTCATGCCGGTTTCTTCATCGCAGCCGAGGATCAGGCGGACGGCGTCCTTCATGGGAATGCCGGCTTCCCTGACCGCCTGCATGGCGTAAAGCGCCAAAATCGCCGCGCCCTTATCATCCACAACGCCGCGTCCGAAAATCCTTCCGTTCTCGATTTCCGCGCCCCACGGATCGTGCGTCCAGCCGTCTCCGGCGGGCACAACGTCCAGATGGCACAAAATGCCCATCGTTTCTTCGCCCTTACCCATCTGGGCGTGCATGGCATAGCCGTCAAAATCCTTGACGTCAAAGCCCATATCCTGCGCGTCCTTGAGCGCAAGATCCAGCATTTTTCTGACTTCCTCGCCGAAGGGCGCATTGTCCGCAGATTTAGGCGCTTGAACAGAGGGGATTTTCAGCCACCTTTTCATGGCGGCGATAATTTCATCTTTCTTGGAATCGACAATTTTGTCAAGAAGCTCGTAATTCATGTCTTTCTCTCCTCCGATTTTCGATTCTGTTTAAGCCATTATAGAACTGAAAAACGCCTTTTGTCAACGACAACCGGCTTAATTTTCTTCCTCGGCGTGCAAATGCCTGTAAACCGCTTCGGCGTTTTCCTTGTTTACCCCGGGAACGAGCGCAATTTCTTCCTGCGTTGCGTTTCTTAATGCCTCCACGGTCTTGAAATGCGTAAGAATCGCGCGCCTGCGCTTAGGCCCGATGCCCGGAATTTCTTCAAGTCTTGATGCGACCGAGCGCGAAGCGCGAAGTTTTCTGTGATGAGTGATGGCAAATCTGTGCGCCTCGTCGCGAAGACGCTGAATCAGATGCAAAGCCTCGCTGTGCCGATCCAAAAGAATGGATTCCTCCTGATCGGGCAGAACGATCTCATCAATGCGCTCCGCCAAACCGAACATCGGAATGTCAAAGCCCAGCGCATGCATGGCGTCCTGCGCAAACGTAAGCTGTCCGCGCCCGCCGTCAATCAATATAAGATCCGGAAGATCTGAAAACCCGCCCTTTCCCCCATCTTCCTTTTCCTGAAGATATCTTTTAAAACGCCGCGTGATGACTTCGTGCATCGAGGCAAAATCGTTCGGCCCTTCAACGGTCTTTATGCGGTAATGCCGGTATTCTTTTTTGTCGATCACGCCGTTGATCATGACGACCTCGCTGGCCACCGACAAAACGCCCTGCGTATTTGAAATGTCGTAACCTTCAATGCGCCTGGGCGGCTTTTCGAGCATGAGCGTTTCTGCAAGCTCCCTGAGAGCGCCTTCGGTTCTTTCGCGGCTTCTGAGCTTTCGCTTTTCGATTTTAAGCGCTTCGTCCAGAAGGTTTTTCTTTGCCATCTTGACAAGCTGCGCCTTGTCTCCGCGAACAGGCACATGCACTTTTACCTTGCGTTTTCCGTTGACCTCCGTCAGAAGCTCGCTGAGCGTATCGCTTTCCGGCGGCAAATCGCTTACAATCACTTCGGGCGCAGGCGGATTCTCCGTCGAATAATACTGCGTTATGAAGCTTGTGAGGATTTCGCCCGCATACTCGTCCGCCGCGCGCTCAAGCGTATAGCTTTCGCTCGACACA
>JAZSFI010000197.1:0-5786 GCA_045532135.1 Clostridia bacterium
AAGCAGGACTTTCGTACAGGTTTTGAAAGTAAATAAAATGCCGACGCCACCCAATTTCTGCATCATTCTTTTAAATAATTGTCTTTTTCGCCTGCTTGCACTATGATATGAACCGAGCAAACGAGAAAGGATTTGATTGAATGAGTTCTGTATTTGAGTCGGTTATGCTGGTCTGCTTCGGCCTTTCCTGGCCGCTGAACGTCGTCAAGGCTTACCGGGCGCGCACTGCCAAGGGAATGAGCCTGCCCTTCATTCTGCTGATCATCTCCGGCTATATTGCAGGCATCACAGCTAAGCTGATCAGCGGCCAGACCAACTATGTGCTGATCGTCTACTTTCTGAACCTTGCCATTGTTTCCATCAACATTCTGGTCTACTTCCGAAACGTCACGCTGGACAGGCGGGCAGCGGCTTTGCAGTAACAGGAGGAAATCATCATGAAGAACATCAGCGAAAATTACTCCATGCTCAACGACTTGGCAGAACAGGGCGGCGTGGTCATTCTGGGCGGAGCGGATGATATGAGCATCCCGCTTGGCGAACTCAAGCAGGCGTTTTCTATTGATGCCAACATATATAATCGCAGCATTGAGGATCTCTCCATCAGCAATGCAGAAATCTATTATGATCGGTATGTCTCTCCCCTGCAGCCCGAGAGCGTTATGCTGCACATCGGTGAGCTCGATCTTGAAATGTACTCTGGTAACCCCAGTGAATTCAACCGCCGTTATCATGATCTGATCGCCCACATCCGAAGCACAAATCCCAAATGTGAAATCGTCATGATCTCCGCCAGAAACGCCGCCAACCATCCGACCATTACAGACATGAACAGAAGTCTGAGCTATATCGCAGAATCCGAGCGCTGCCAGTTCGGCGATGTTACTACGCCGCATGTCTGGAATCCCAGAGAAACCCGCAGCTTATCTTCCTTCGTGTATTCGCTCGGTTTCGTCCGTCCGCTCACCGGCAAGCGCCCGCTGGGCGACATGATCCGAGTCCTGTTCTGCTACAATCAGCAGCGGGTCTGCTGAACACAATCACACACTATAAACCTTGAGTCCGCCAATAAACAGCGCCGCCGTTAAGTATTTGCTTACAGCGGCGCTCTATCTATTTTCCCTTGCCCAGATGAAAGAACTTGTGCGGTAGTTCAAATACAAAAATGATACCAAGCACAATCGCTACCATGATCTTCAACGCTGAGTATCCACTTTCTTGAAACTCGGCAATCTGATTTGTCACCAGATAATACGCTGCCCAGTAAAACTTCGCACCCGGCACCAACGGAAAAATGCCAGTAATCATAAACACCGTCGCAGGACACTTTCTGCGTACCGCCGCAAATCGTGAAAGCAACACAATAACGACTGTCGCAAAGAATACCGCAAATGTGACCCCCATATTGATTGCCAGCATAGCCCTGTACATCAGCCAACCGGCTGCGCCAATTGCCCCGCAGTGCAGATAATAAGTTCTCGGTACTCCAAACAAAAGTGCGAACGCTACCGTGCCAATGGCCGAAGCAATCAGTTCAATAATCACGGCATCACACCTCCAGTCAACGTGTGATAGATCATGAACATGACGCCCATGCCGATCGCAATTGAAATGAATATAAGAACTGCGTCCAACATGCGCACCGCACCCGAGATATAGTCGCCGTTTGCGATATCTCGAATACCATTTGTGAACGCAACGCCCGGTACAAGCGGCATAATCGTGCCGCTGATCATATGACTCAGATTGATACCATTTCCAATATGATAGGAAGCAAGGCTGATCAGCACCACCAGCATCCCACCAATGATATTGCCGACAATCTTGCTCAGATGCGGCGCACTGATCTTCAGCACATAAATATATAGAAGAAGTCCAGCAATGAACGCTGCGATACAGTCTGCCAATCCGCCCCCGCCAGCACGCAGAAAAACCCACTACCGACGCCGGACGCGAAAACCTGTGGCCATGGACGGAAGCCCTTCATTCGCTTGATTTCTTCCAGTACCGCTTCTACTTCCTCGATGCTTTCATATTTCCCCTCTGCAATATCTCGCGACAACTGATTGACCGCAACGATCTTATCCAGGCTCGCGCCCTTGACCGGAATGTGTTGAACACGGGCATAGGTCTTATCAGACGCCTGCCCTGCAGTCGTAAATATACCGTTGCTCAACACGAAAAACTCACCTGTCTTAATGCCGTAATGCTCGCAGATGCGCTCCATCGTTTCCTCGACACGAGATATCTCCGCGCCGTTCTGCAGCAATATATGGCCGGCTTCCATCGCCGCGTTCAGTACCCGCCGTTCTTTTAAGATCGCATTTTCCTGCTTCTGTACCTCGCTCATTGTACATGCTCCAACCGAATGTTTGATGGCAATTCACGTTTCAATGATCACCATATCCGTATTATATCATTTCACGTCAACAATGCAATCCCTTTTGAATGCTCTGTTTTACCGGTTATAGACCTTCTGACGCACCTGCGTCAGAAGCTGCGAAGCATACTCCGCTGACATACCAATCGTTTTGGCAAACTCTGCCGCTTTAAGCCCTGAGCAATGCCGGAAAATGATCATAGCTCGTTCGTATTTGTCAAGGTTTGCCATCTGCTCACAGTATCCTCTCTGTCCCGGCTCATACGCGCATCTCTGCTCAATACACAATCTGAACAGTATACCGGTCAGTTCGATCTTTACCATTCTCACATCATGCATTCCATCACATGCATGCACACCTTTGACGCATGCCTTCTCAACAAGGTGCGATGCAATGCCTTCGTCTCCTGTACACAGCACAGCTGCACGATACAGATCCAGAAAGCACTCCTCGCACAGCGCCGGATAGTTTTTCATCTATCGCCCTCCGTCCATGCTATCGTTCAATATCCCACTGAAAATTGAAGAAGAATGTATATTGAAGCGCCGATTCGCCGTACCGTTCGACCGGAACTACCCAAATATCGTCAGCATGCTTGATCAGCGTCTTCCACAGCCATCTCTGATACCTGGGATTCTGTCTGCTCAGTATGATCTGGCCGCTTTCCAATCGGATTACTCCGCGCCGCGAGTCCATCTCTATCGTACTGTCCGTAGGATCCTCTTCAGCATATTTTAGCGCAATTCGGCTCAAACGCTCAAAAAGCATTCTTCGAACAGGCCTGTTGATGCTCAGCGTCCGCTCTTTCTTGATCTTCAGCCAGTCACAAATCGCATCAATCTCTGTTCGTCCCCGCTGTCTCATGGCTCCCATTTCCTCATCATTCATGGCTGCCTTTTCAGCGTTAGCTTCCTCTATATTGCGTTTCAGTTCTTCGCACCAATCTTTATAGTAAAGTTTCGTAATCATTGTCTTCTTCCCGCTCATTCATGTCATCTCCGCCTGTCTTTTCTCATTCGTGCTGTAGCCCAGAATCCTGTCCGTGTAATTCATGTTAATTGCCATGGAATATGGTTTTCTGCCATCACTCCGTAAATATTATATATCTACAAACCATACATTTCAAGCAAAACCATGTTTCACAGGTCGATAGCATCAGCCCTTCTCATTATACAATATATGTATATGGGAGGGGTGTTTTATGGATCAGGATTTCATCCGCAAAAGGATAACAGAGTTACGCATACAAAAAGGCGTTTCAGAATATAAAATGAGCATGGACTTAGGGCATAACAAGAGTTATATCGCGCACATCAGCGCAGGACGGACGATGCCGTCATTGCCGGAGTTGCTTTACATCTGCGAGTATCTTGAAATCAGTCCCAGTGACTTTTTTGACGAATCAGCTACATACCCTATCCTCGTCCAGCAGGCTGTTTCCATGCTGAAGGAACTCAGCGAAGATGACCTTTTGACGTTGATCAGTCTGATGAAGCGTCTGAAAATAAACAGTGAGACACGGGCAGACTGATCACTGCCCGTGTCATTCTATATGAGTCCGAACACCGGTCGGTTTACATCCGCCGCTTTCCATTCTCCTGTAGCAGACCATATTTGACGTCCCACAGTTTCTGGCTCAGGTCAACATAGTAAGTCTGCGGATTGTCGAATCGCTTGATCTCATCCCACAGCGTGTCAATCTGCTCCATGCAATAGGCTCTGATCTCCTCCAGAGTCGGCAGCTTATACACCAGTTCGCCGTTTTGGAAAATCGGTGTCTGCAGCTCGCGCGCATGGAAGTTGTACACATTCTTGCGCTTCCATGTATTTTCCGGGTCGAAGATCTCCATATCATGACTGTCGTCGATCACTTCGTCGTATACCGCCAGATAGTCGGCGATTGCCTTACCCGTATCGTTGCCGTAGAAGCGGTACAATCGCTTATAATGGGGATTGGTGATCTTGGCGACATTCTCGGAAATCTTGATTTTGGGCTGAACATTGCCTTCGGCATCCTCAACGGCCACCAGCTTGTATACGCCGCCGAAGACCGGCTCGGAACGGGCGGTAATCAGTCGTTCGCCCACGCCGAACATGTCAATCTTCGCACCCTGCCTGAGGATATCGCGGATAATATATTCGTCCAGCGAGTTAGAGACAGAAATCTGACATTCCGTCCATCCTGCCTCGTCCAGCATCTTTCTGGCCTGCTGGGTCAGATAAGTCATGTCGCCCGAATCCAGACGGATGCCGCACTTGGTGATTCCCCTGGGCTTCAGCACTTCGTTGAACACGCGGATGGCATTGGGAACGCCGGATTTCAGCGTATTGTAGGTATCCACCAGCAACGTCGCATTGTTGGGATACATCTCCACATATGCCTTGGACGCCTCATATTCGCTGTCGAACATCTGCACCCAGGAGTGCGCCATCGTGCCGCCCGCCTTCACACCGAACAGCTGATCGGAGATCGTGCAGGCCGTTCCGTTGCAGCCGCCGATGTAGGCTGCGCGCGCGCCCAGAATAGCTGCGTCCGCGCCCTGCGCTCTTCGGGAACCGAATTCCAGTACAATCCGTCCCTCCGCCGCGCGCACCACGCGGTTGGCCTTGGTAGCAATCAGGCTCTGATGGTTGATGCAGAGGAGCAGATACGTTTCGATCAGCTGCGCCTGAATGGCAGGCGCGCGTACCGTAATGATCGGCTCGTTCGGGAACATGGGCGTTCCTTCAGGAACTGCCCAGATATCTCCGGTAAACCTGAACTCGGCAAGATATGCCAGGAACTCATCGGAGAACAGATTTCTTCCGCGAAGGTATTCGATGTCCTCCGCAGAAAAGTGCAGATCCTGTATGTACTGTACGATCTGTTCAAGACCAGCAGCGATGGCAAAGCCGCCGCCGTCCGGGCACTGACGGAAGAACACATCGAAGTAAGCAATCTTGTCGGCGTGCCCCTTGGCAAAATAGCCCTGGCTCATAGTCAGTTCATAGAAATCGCAGAGCATCGTGAGATTCAGTTTATCGTTGATGACCATATTTCAATCCTCATTCCAAAATTGTATCAGTCCAGCTTCAGGTCTCCGTCTTTGATCCAGCCGATCTTCCGGCAGAAGAGGCCGATCACCCACGTCAGTACGGCAGGCAGAATGAAGCAGATCAGCGCCATAGCCAGCCAATCCATCCCGGTGATGGCCGCCTTCGCGCCCGTGGCAACGTCGTTGACCCAGCCGGCGTATACGCCGATCGGGCCGACCATGCCGCAGGTGCCCATGCCCGAGGCGACGCCGCCCGATGGATCGTTCATCTGGAAATTGAACAGGCAGGTTGCAACGGGGCCGGTGATGGCAGAAGCCAGCGTCGCAGGAATCCAGATGCGCGGATTCTTCACGATGTTGCCCATCTGCA
>JAZSFI010000096.1:0-2561 GCA_045532135.1 Clostridia bacterium
ACGCAAATAATCCCCCCGTGTAAATGCCCATCCAGTTCTCCTCCCGAAGCGCAAGTCCTCCGTCGTCCCATGCGGACATGATGATTCCGCGCGCGTGCTTTTGTCCGCTCTCGGCAAGGCGCTTGGTGTTCAAAAACGAAATATAGTGCTGCGGAAGAAAGCGGTTCCAGGTATAAGTTGCGGGCGACAGGCAGAATTTTTTCTTTCGCTTAATCAGATTCCGGATGTTCGGATAATCTTTCCTGACGGCATAATCCCAGAAAACAAAGTTCATATCCTGGGGCATCTGGTCGATATAGTCGATTCCGAGCGCGTAATCGCCGTACAGGGGCGTGTACATGTCGGAATACATGTATGTTTCAACACCTTTTGCTTTCAGATAATCGTACACGCGGTTGAAATGCTCGTTGTAATATTTGCCCGCCAGTTCCTTTTTGAAAAGGCGCGTATAATCGCCGACCTCGTCGCCGCCTACGTGAATGGCCTTCGACTCACTGAACACTTCTGCTAATTCGTCCAGCATGTCGTTGATCATTTTCTGAGATTCTATCTTTCGCACGTCCACCGAGGTCAAAGGAAGGCCGTCCGGCTGATCGTTTTCCTTGATCACATAGGGATAGAAAAATTCCAGAAGCGCATTTTTGTCCCAGTGGCCGATGGTGTTGAAAATGGGAATGATTTCAACATAATAATCCTTTGCGTATTCGATGAGCGCTTTCCATTCCTCCTGCGATACGGGATCGGAAAACTTGCCCGATTCGGGATAGGCTTTGAATGCAAACGTATCCTCCATATATGGCATGTACACATTGCATTTGACGAGGGACATCCTTTTTATAATATCCTTGAAATTCTGAAATGTGGAAATCTGGCCCCTTGAAATATCGTCCGATATACCGCGAAGAGGCATATCGGGCGCATCTTCGATTTCAAGATGGCAGATTTCGCCCTGATTAAGTATAAAAAGCTGAGAAAGCGTACAGAGCGCATAATACGCCCCGTTCGGCGCAGAGGCGGAAATCCGAATCCCTTCGTCCGACACCCTGATCCGGTACGCTTCCTTTGAAAGATCCGCGCAGATTTTCAGAGAAACTTCCGCATGTCCGTTTCCCGAAATCACTTCCTCCGCCTTTTTGACATACCTTTTTATATCCTCGGATAAATAAAGATCGGTCGCACGGATTTTTTCATGCGCATCCTTTATACAGATGATCTTTACAGCGGGCATCAGATGGAAATTCATACGCTCAGCCTCCTTTTACGCCTGATCCATTATAGCATTTTGCCGTTTGCATTTCCATAGGCTGTGTGCTAAACTAAAAAGGAAGGTTCAACGCTTTTGGAATAAAGAATGCATCAAATCAAACGCCCTGACGGAGGATAAAACATGGATTTTCTTTCGGTTTTACATCAAAAAAGGCCCGCGCTGATCATGAGCCTGCCGGGAAACGACCCTTCCCTTGCCCGAATCGCCGTGGAATCCGGCGCGGATGTAATCAAAGTGCATATGAACGTTCAGCATCGCGCAAGCGGCCTTCATTTCGGAACCTTTGAAGAAGAAAAGGAAAATCTGGCCCAAATCAAGGAAATCGCAGGATCGGTCCCTTGCGGCATCGTCGCCGGAAGCAGCGTGGAAGATGCGGAAAGGGATTTTTTAAGCGCAAACCGATTGGGCTATGAATTCGTCTCCCTCTATGCTTCGGTAGCGCCCCTGTCCGTTTTGTCCTGCTCCGATATGAAGAAAATGATCGCGCTTGCGCCGGGCTATGCGCCAAATGACGTGAAGCTGCTTTCAAAAATCGGCGCGGATGTATTGGAGGCGTCGGTTATGATGCCCGAAACCTATGGGCAAAGGCTAACCGCAAAGGAGCTTTTGGAATATGCAGCCATCACCGAGGCAAGCGATCTGCCCGTGGTTGTTCCGACCCAACGAGCGATTCGTCCCGAAGAAGTGGGACAGCTTGCATCCATCGGCGTTTCCGGTATCATGATCGGCGCGGTGGTTACCGGAAAAACCGGCGAAACCATAAAAAAAAGCATCTCGGAATTCAGAAACGCCATCGACAGGCTTTGAGGTGCATACAAATGACGATCGGATTTCTCCCCCTCGACAGCCGCCCATGCACCTATGATTTTCCGGTGCAATTGGCGCATCAGGCAGGCGCAAAAGTGCTTTTGCCGCCCGCAGGCTATATTTCAGAGTACAGATCGCCGTCCGACACGTCAAGGAACCTTACATGGCTCAAGGAAATTGCGCCGAAATGCGATTGCCTTGTCATCAGTGCAGAGCAACTGATCCACGGCGGCCTGATTCAATCGAGAAACGCGCGCCTGACGGCAGATGAGCAGCGCGCGATTCTGGCAGGAATCGAAGAAATCAAAAAAGAAGCGCCGGATGTCAGAATTTTTCTTTCCACGGTTCTCATGCGCACATCCATCAGCACAGTCAATGAGCAAACCCACATCTGGTGGGAAAAGATGAACGCCTATTCCCATCTTCGGTATCTGGCGCTTTCCGGCGGAGGCAGCGAAATTCAGGCGCAGTACAAGGCCCTTTCCGA
>JAZSFI010000087.1:0-3224 GCA_045532135.1 Clostridia bacterium
CGATAATAAGATTCATGACCGCCTCCGGATGGAAAATCGGGGTACATACGCAGACGATCACCGGCTGCGCGCATTCTTTTTCGCTTATCTTTTTGCCCAGTCAATCGTCGCGCCGCCCAAGCATTCGTCCTCTTTATAAAACGCGACTGCCTGTCCGGGCGTGACGGCGCGCTGATCCACACCAAATTCGATGTACACGCCCTCTTTTTCCGGGGTGATGGTTACGGGCGTCAGCGGCTGGCGATGGCGGAAACGCGCCATGCAGGAAAACGGCTTTCCAAGCTGAACGGGCGCTTCGCCGATCAGCCAGCTGGGCGCTTCGGCATAGGCGCACTTGGTAAACAGCCGCTCGCTCGCCTCGCCCTGCTCGACGATGAGCCGGTTGTTTATAAGATCCTTGTCCACCACAAACCATCTTTCGCACGTGCCCCGCCCGCCGATTCCAAGCCCGCGGCGCTGTCCCAAGGTGTAATACATAAGTCCGTCGTGCTGTCCGACCTTTTCGCCGTCCGGCGTCACGATGTCGCCGCTCTGTGCAGGCAGGTATTCGGACAGAAATTTTTTAAAATTTCTCTCGCCGATAAAGCACACGCCGGTCGAGTCCTTTTTTTCGCTGACCGGAATGCCTGCCTCGCGCGCAAGACTGCGGATCTCCATCTTGGTCAGGTTCGTGACGGGGAACATGGCGTGGGACAGCTGATTTTGCGAAATCAAGCACAGAAAATAGGTCTGATCCTTGTTTTCATCCTTGGCGCGCAGAAGGCGGAAAAGGCCGTCTCGTTTTTCAACGCCCGCAAAATGCCCGGTCGCCAGTTTTTCCGCACCCAGAGACATGGCAAAATTCAGAAGCGGCGCAAATTTGATTTCCCGGTTGCACAAAACATCCGGATTGGGCGTTCTGCCGCGTCGGTATTCGGACAAAAAGTGCGAAAACACGCGGTCCATATATTCCCTGGCGTAATTGACGGAATAATACGGAATTCCGATCGTATCGCAAACGTCTCTGACGTCCGCCCAGTCCTGCTGGCTGGTGCAAACGCCGTTTTCGTCCTTTTCCTCCCAGTTATTCATAAAAACGCCGATCACATCGTGGCCTTCGCGCTTCAAAAGATACGCTGCAACCGAAGAATCCACGCCGCCGGACATGCCGACAACCACTTTCATAGGTGTATTCGTTCCTTCCTTCATTGGCTTTACGGAATGATGCTGTATTTAACTTCGCCCCTGTCGGATGTGACAGTGATTTCGCCGTTTACTTTCTGAACGCACACAGTAAGCGCGGTGTTTCCCTTGGTGTCGGGAATATCTACATGTATGTCGGCGCCGTCCCCAATATGATAAAGCCGGATCGTCACGCCGTCGGCATAATCGTAGTCGGGCTTGTCGTCCACATTTCCAATGGGCAGAGCGGTGTTTTCCCTGACCCAGACGGGCAGCGACATAAAGTCGTATGTTTCCTTCATCCAATGTCCGCCCTCAACAACACGTCCGTCGATCAAGTGCGTCCACTTGCCGTCCGGCAGGTAATACTGAACCTCGCCGCTTTCTTTGAACACCGGCGCAACGAGGATGCTGTCGCCCAGCATATACTGCCTGTCAAGGGTGTCGCACGCGGGATCATCCGGAAACTCCATGAACATCGGACGCATCATGGGAACGCCGGTTTTGTGCGCTTCAACGGCTTTTCCGTAAAGATACGGCATGAGCGTGCACTTGAGGTTTACAAACTTGCGCAGAACGTCGCACGCTTCCTCGTCAAACAGCCACGGCACGCGATAGGAAGAACTTCCGTGCAGTCTCGACTGGCTGGACAAAAGACCGAACTGACACCAGCGCTTGTAAACGTGCGCGGGCGCGGTGGATTCAAAGCCGGAAATGTCATGGCTCCAGAAGCCGAAGCCGGAGGAGGACAGGGAAAGACCGGCCCTTAATGTTTCAGCCATGGAGATATAGGTCGCGCTGTTGTCGCCGCCCCAGTGGCAGGGGAATTTCTGGCTTCCGGCAGTGCCCGAGCGGGCGAACACGATGGCCTCGCCCTTGCCCTTGATTTCTTCAATCAGTTCGAAAACGCACTTGTTGTACAGGTAGGAATAGTAATTATGCATGCGCACGGGATCGCTTCCGTCATGGTATACAACGTCCCTTACCGGAATGCGCTCGCCGAAATCGGTCTTGATGCAGTCAACGCCGTCGGAAATGAGATTTCTGAGCTTGTCCTGATACCATTTCCACGCATCGGGATTGGTGAAGTCCACAATGCCCATGCCCGCCTGCCAAAGGTCGGTCTGCCAGACGTCTCCGTTGGTCTTTTTGATCATGTATCCCTTTTCCATGGCCTCGTCAAACAGGCAGGAATTCTGGGCGATGTAGGGATTGATCCACGCGCAGATGTGAAGGCCGCGCGCTTTGTATCTTTCAAGCATGCCTTTGGGATCGGGGAAGGTTTCGTCGTCCCATGTGAAGTTGACCCACTCAAAGCCCTTCATCCAGAAGCAGTCGAAATGGAACACGGACAGGGGAATATTTCTGTCCGCCATGCCCTGAATGAAGCTTGTTACCGTGTTTTCATCGTAATTGGTGGTAAAGGAGGTGCTCAGCCACAGGCCGAACGACCATGCGGGCGGAAGCGCCGGACGGCCCAGCATTTGGGTATAGCGGGAAATAACGTCCTTGGGCGTAGGGCCTGCGATGACAAAATAGCTCAGCCGCTCATCTTCGACCGCGATTTCGACCTTTTCAACGTCTTCCGACGCGATTTCAAAGGCCACGTCTCCGGGATTGTTGACAAATACGCCGTAGCCCTTGTTCGAAAGATACAGCGGAACGTTTTTATACGCAAGCTCGGAGCAGCTTCCGCCGTCGCCCTGCCACATTTCGACCACCTGACCGTTTTTGACAAAGGGGCCGAAGCGTTCGCCGAGGCCGTAGATGTTCTCGCCGACATCCAAATACAGCTGCTCGGTCATGTACGCTTTGCCGGTGGATTTGTCGTGCATCCACGCAAGCGAGCGGTCGGTCGTGCAGGTTAAGCGCCGGCCGTCCGATAAGAATTCAAGTCCCCAATGCCCGGGGGTTTTGTCCACGCGGCAGGTGAGATTTCCTGAGGTGTATTCAAAAGCATTTTCCGTCTCGGCAACGGAAACATTTACATCCTGCGTCTCGATTTCAAATTCGGGCGCGCGTTTTTTCTGTCCCTTGTGGTGAACGGCGTCCACGCGGATGAC
>JAZSFI010000426.1:0-2331 GCA_045532135.1 Clostridia bacterium
CCATGCCATACCCTTGTTTCCTTTCTCTTTTGGTATGACTTGAGTATATCAAAACTGTAAACCATGTCCTTGCACAATGTGTAAACTATGTTACTGCACTATACAGTTTCCCGTCCCGCGTCTCCTTTGGCATTATAATAAACGGCGCGGTATTGAATTAAGGATATTTTTGAGGTTAGTCAGCGGCGGGAGGCGAAACGCCTCCCCTACGGTGGAGACGGAGCGATGATATCCTAAAAAACGCTTGGTTTCTGCAAAATGTCTGATGATACCGTAGGGGACGGGTTTCCCGTCCCGCGTCTCCTCGGCATTATACAAAACGACTCGGTATTGCATTAGAGATGTTCTTGAGGTTAGTCAGCAGCGGGAGGCGAAACGCCTTCCCTACGGTGGAGACGGAGCGAATGATTTCCTAAAAACGCTTGTTTTTTGCAAAAAAATGTCTGATTATGCCGTAGGGGACGGGTTTCCCGTCCCGCACACTCTATGTTTACACATCCCCCTCATGAATTTTCTTGCGGGGGATGTTTCTATTGTGCGAAGACGATTTGTGTGATAGAATACAGGAAAGATTTCTCCCCGGAGGTAGGACATGTTATTAACCGCTGAAAACATCTATAAAAATTACGGAATGAAACAGCTGATTGACGATGTGACGTTGTATCTGAATGAGGGCGAGCGCATCGGTTTGATCGGCGTGAACGGTACGGGCAAGAGCACGCTTTTGAAGGTGCTTGCGGGCGCGGAGGATCCGGATAGCGGCCGCGTGACGCGGGATCCCAATGTGCAGGTTTCCTATCTTCCGCAGGTTCCGGTGATTGACGATGGGCTTTCCGTGCTTGAGCAGGTGTTTAAAGGGCATCCGGAGGAATTTCGTGAGATCAATGAATATGAAGCCAAAATGATGCTCACAAAGCTCGGCATCACCGATTTTGATCAGAAGATGGGTGAGCTTTCGGGCGGTCAGCGAAAACGCGTTGCGCTGGCGACGGTATTTGTGCACCCGGCGGATGTGCTGATTTTAGACGAGCCGACCAACCATCTGGATTCCGAGATGGTTTTGTGGCTTGAACAGAAGCTTTCAAAATTCACGGGCGGCCTTGTCATGGTTACGCACGACCGCTATTTCCTTGAAAACGTCGTTACGAATATTGCCGAAATGTCGTTTGGCAAAATGTATCTGTACGAGGCGAATTATTCAAAATATCTGGAACTAAAGACGCAGCGGCTTGAAATGGATAAGGCTTCCGAGCGCAAGCGGCAGGCGCTTCTTAGGAAAGAGACCGAATGGATCATGCGCGGCTGCCGCGCCCGATCCACCAAAAGCACCGAGCGCATCGCAAGATACGAGGCACTGAAGGCGCAGGAAGCGCCTGAGACAAACAGTGCGGTTTCGATCACCGCGGGCGCGTCGCGTTTGGGCCGTAAAACCGTCGAGCTTGAGCATGTTTCAAAAAGCTACGGCGGGAAGACCATCATCCGCGATTTTTCCTACACGGTTTTAAGGGATGACCGCGTGGGCATTATCGGAAAAAACGGCGCGGGCAAATCAACGCTTCTTAATATGATCGCAGGCGCGCTCATGCCGGATACAGGCTCGGTGGATTTCGGCGGAACCGTCAAAATCGGCTATTTTACGCAGGAAGGCAAAGAGCTTGATCCGCTTCAGCGGCCTTACGACTACATTCATGAAATTGCTTCCTCGATTCAGACCAAGGAAGGCCGCGTCACGGCAACGCAGATGATGGAAAAATTCCTTTTTTCCTCCGATCTTCAGTTTTCAACGATCGGAAGGCTGTCGGGCGGCGAAAGGCGGAGGCTCTATCTGCTTGGGATTCTCATGAGCGCGCCCAATATTCTTCTTCTTGACGAGCCGACCAATGATCTGGACGTTGAAACGCTGATCATTTTAGAGGATTACCTTTCCGAATTTCCGGGCGCGGTGGTCACCGTTTCCCATGACCGATACTTCCTTGATAAAATCGCGACCTCCATTCTCGAAGTAAAGGAGGGCGGCGAAGTCAGGCGCACCATGGGCGGCTACAGCGACTGGCTGCTCCTTAAAGAAATGGACGAAAAGGCGCCCCTGAAAAAGGAGAACAAAGACACGAGAGAAAGACGCCCCGAGCGCGCGCAGAAACTGAAATTTACCTTCAAAGAGCAGAGAGAATACGAAACCATTGATCAGGATATTGCAGACATCGAAGCCAAAATTGCCGAGTGTGACGAGAGGATCGGCCTGAACGCGAGCGATTATATCCGCCTTCAGGAATTAACCGACGAAAAAACGGCGCTTGAGACGCTGCTTGAAGAAAAGATGGACAGATGGGT
>JAZSFI010000201.1:0-1686 GCA_045532135.1 Clostridia bacterium
GATATCGCAGATAAGGTAAAGCTTGGCACAAACGAAATCGTATTTTTGATCGATTACTATCAGACGGAGCATGTTTATAAGGTTTTTAACGGCGTGTATTATGATTTTGACGGAACGACTGAAAGCCTTATGAACTGCCTGAGCTATGAAACCGACATCGAAGCTGTCTATTTAAGAGGAGATTTCTGCGTGGAGGCGATGGGCGGTTATGAAGCGGGCGAAAAGAATACGCTGATTTCGGACGGCGCGTTCCGCGTGACGCTTCCGAGAAAGTTTATCTCTCTGGATGCGCTTGCCAAGGACGGCTTCCCGTTCTTCTCGGGCACGATCAAGGTACGGACAATTATCAAAGCTTATGGCAACGAAAAATACCTTCGTCTTGCGGGAAGATATCATACGGCAAAGGTTTCCGTGAACGGCTCCGATGAAAAGATGCTGATGTTTGACGATACCATGAACGTCGAAGGCCTTTTGAAGAAAGGCGACAACGAACTGGTTATCACGCTTACCAACAGCTGCCGCAATCTCTACGGCCCCTTCCATAATCCCAAGGATCCCGAATCCTACGCAGTCGGCCCCGAATCCTTCTCCCTGTACGGAAGCTGGAATGATGGAAAGAGCGAAAGATATCATTCGAAGTACGCCTTCACCAAATTCGGAATTGAATATTTTGAACTGATCTGATTTACAGATGCGCGGGCGCTGTGTATGCCCGCGCATCATTTTTAAGAAGCATTGAAAGATACATCGAAACGCAATCAAGAATTTACTTGTTTGATGTATACAAGTCTAATTTGAAGTGATACCATTATTTCCATAGGATACCGATTCCTTTAAGCCGTTCCGGGAGATCGGCAAGGTGCGGGTGCTGTTTGTGTGCGCAATGAACGCCTCCATCTTGCGGATGGGGGCGTTATTTTTATGGAGGATACCGGCATGCTTGAAAAAGCGATGAACCTGGATGAATGCGCGATCAAAAGAGCGCTGACGCGAATTGCGCATGAGATTATCGAGCGCAACAGCGGCGCAAAGGATGTTGTGCTTGTCGGCATCAAAAGCCGCGGTGTTCCGCTTGCAAAAATGATACGGGATGAAATTTTCCGCGTCGAAGGCGTTTGGTGCGAAATTGGCGAGCTCGACATTGCTTTTTACAGAGACGATCTTGCCCGAAAAGTGGAAGATCCTGCTGTCAACGGCACATCGATTCCGTTTTCCATCGTCGGTAAAACGGTGGTCATGGTGGATGATGTGCTTTTTACCGGACGCACAGCCAGAGCCGCGATGGATCAGCTGATGGATATCGGTAGAGCTAAAAAGATACAGCTTGCGGTACTGATTGACCGAGGACACAGAGAACTTCCCATCCGCGCTGACTTTGTGGGGAAAAACGTTCCCACATCCCTTTCAGAGCGCGTGGGCGTGGAGATTTACGAGTTTGACGGCGATAACAGCGTAAAGCTGTTTGAAGCATAGACACCAAGGAAAAATAGGAGGAGAAAACATGTCTCAGAATGGCATCAAAGACGCTCGCAAGCTTGGTTATCCCAAGATGATGACTTTAGGCGTCCAGCACATGTTCGCCATGTTCGGCGCAACTGTCCTCGTACCATGATCACCGGCCTCAGCGTATCCGCTACGCTTCTTTTCGCCGGCCTCGGAACGCTTCTGTTCCACTTCTTAACCAAG
>JAZSFI010000212.1:0-14298 GCA_045532135.1 Clostridia bacterium
GTTTTCCTAATTGTCTTCCTAAGACCGCTTGGCCTCCGACTTTCTCTCTCGGCCTTTCAACGCCCATGGGCGCGCCGCTTCTTCCGGGATTCACCACGGAAATCAAGGATTCAGCCGCATATTATCATGTGCCCACCACGCTCTGGAAGCCGTGTCATCTCTTTGTCCGCCAAAAAGACGGCAAAATCCGCCTGCGCCACGTGTACAACAGCAGAAAGTTCAAGACCTGCACCTACGCGGCAGAGGGACTTGATCACGCGGAAATTCTGATTTCCGTACCCGAAAAATACTGGGATTCGGTTGAAATCACGGTAAGCGATAAATCCTTCTCCGTCATGGACAACAAGCTCACCGATTCCGGCGAATATGAAATCCTTTTAAATGAAAAAGAGCACACCATACTTTTAAACAACGTAACCGGCAAACTGCAGGTCAGCTGGTGAGAAAAAGGAGGCGGAAGAATGTATATTATCAAGGATGAAATCGAGAAAAATCTGGACCTGAGCGTAGCGCTGATGATTCTGGACGACAGCATGCTGGAAAGAATCATCGAGGACCCTGCCCAGCCCCTGATTGATGAAAATCTGGGCGGCTATTCCAGAGAAAAATTCAGCATGTACGACACCAAGACATCGCTCATTGACCTTCTGGAAGCCGGAAAAGCCAGAGGCGCAAAGCGCATTGACGTGTCCTATGATTTCTTCTTCGGCGGCGACACAAGAAAGAATTTCCCGGATTCCGAGTTGACCGTCAAGGCCTACAAGGTCATTCATGATGTTGCGAAACAATACGGCATCGGTTTTTCCGCCAGCGTCGTCTCTCCCCTTGATACCGGCGGCGGATATGTAAAGACGCATGAGAACGCGGGCTTTACCATGCAGTACAAAGAGGGTCTGATTAAAGAGGACGGCTCCTATGAAGTGGACATGGATCTTCAGACCCAGTGGACCAACAATAAAGGCCCCATGCGTCTTACGCTTCACGAAGTCAAGGTGTATGCGTTTAACGAAGAGCGCATCGGGGATACGCCGTATTTCTATGTGAATCCGGATGAAATCATCGATATTTCTTCAACCGCAGCCTATGAAAAGGATGAAAAAGTCGGCAGAGTTTCCCGCGATGCGTTTGGCCACGGCGATATTCGTATTCACGGCTGTGCGGAAAATATTCAGAAAAACCGCTGCATGGTGGTTCTTATCTATAAAACCGTGGAGATGGACTATTTTGCCGAGGACGCGCTTTCCTATATGAAGTCGATCATCGATCTTCACCACAAAAACGGCATTACATATGAAGGCTTCTATGCGGATGAAATGCACATCCAGTTTGACTGGGACATGATCGAGCATTTTGCCGAAACCGAAGTCAACACCCGTTATATGACAAAATCCATGGCAAAGGCCTTTGCGCAGATGTACGGCGCGGAATTTGAGGATTTTGCGAAATACTTAATCTACTTTGCCTATAAGCACCACACATTCCTGCCGGGTGAAGAAGGACAGGTTCTTTCCCAGCACGTCTTTGGAAAGACCGAGGATGACATCGTGCGCACCTGGCAGTTCAGAAACCGCTATTACGAGCTTCTCCACAGACAGGTGGTCAACCTTTGCATGCGCACGAAGGAGCATGCGGAGGCTTTGTTTGGCAATACTATCATGACCACGGGACATTCCACCTGGCAGGAGTGTCCGACGGCGGACCGCTTCTACGGTCAGCAGAATTTCTCTACGCCCCACGAAGGCGAGCATTCGCTTTATGACTACACGCCGGAATTCGTCTGGTCGGCCTCCATCCGCGAAAACATCTCGGCCTGCCACGACCATTTCAAGTGGAGCGAATATCTGTGCTGCATCGGAACCGATATTCCTGAGGGCGGTTTCCTCGACAGAAACTATTACGGCGCAGCGTTTACAGGCGGCCTTTCGGTTTTAAACCGTTTTCCCATGGCGTATTACTGCATCTGGGGTTCGCCTGTTCCGGTCAAACAGCTTGTGGGTGAGGTTGGCCAGACGTATGGCTTTTACGCCAATTATTTCCACAACTATGAATTCGGCCATCATCTGATTCAGGGCTTTACCACGCGTGTATCCGAAATTCTGACCCTGTGCCCGATGAATTTGAACAGCGTTGAAGAACGATTCGGTTCATGGATGGTGCAGTACGGCTACACCGATTATATAACGGAAGAGAAGCTTATCGAATTTGCCGGGAAGCCCGACGGAAAACAGCTTACGGTCAAAGACCGCAAATACAACGCGCTTGTCGTCACCTATTCGCCGCTTATGTCAAAGCAAGCGCTTGCGCTTATTTCCGATTATGTGAAATGCGGAGGTATCGTCGTCTGGTGCTCTTCTCCCGCGCTTTTAAAGGACGAGGGCGAGCAGGAACTTTTCAAGGAAATCTTCGGTCTTGAATCGGTTTCGGTTCTTGGAGAGCAGGCGAAAAATGCTTCTGTACGCTTCCCCGGCTTAGACGGTGTTTCCAATATGGAAATTCTGACCGATTTCCGCCCGGATTTCGTCTATCCCGTAAAAGCTAAGGATGCAAGGGAGGCGGCGTTCATTGATGATCAGTGCGTCGGCACGATCCTTGAATATGAGGGCGGCGGAAAAGCAGCATATTTCGGCTTCCGCGTGCGTGACGATCAGTCTGCCTCCACCGGAAAAGATGTGGACACCCTGTTCAGAATCCTCATGTCCCTTGGTTGCTATGACCCAAAGGGTCCGGAGGCGTCTTCAAGACCCGAATCCGGAACGTATATCTTCAACCGCTTCCCCAACGGCGCCGTTTCCCTTGCCAACCACAGCCGTTATCTTCGAGAGCTCGGCTGGGAAAGAGGGTTCTACCGAGACGAGGAAAAGGACAAAGAGTACATGAAGGACGTTCTTCTGCCTTCGCGCAGGCTGAACCTGACAGAAGATGAGATTATGGGTCATAAGATCACCTATTCGGGCGACGGCATTGTCAGCTTCCGTTATTCGGAGGAAGAAGGCTTGACCGGCCTCATCGGTCAAAACACACAGGGCATCCGGGTGGATGGGAAAAATTATGTTCTTGCGGATGAAAAATGCAATATTGTCTGGCTCAAGCTTGATGAAAAGAACCTTGCCCCGGGCGTTTCACAGGCCTATGCCGTCAAGTGCAACCGGGCGGTGAAAATGCGACTTCCCTTTGATTCAACCGGCATGAAGTGCGAAAAAGGATTCAATTATCTTTTGAATACGCTTGAAGCCTATCCCTTTACGCCGGGCGCAGAAGAAACGATCATTGAGATCGCACCGGATGCATGCGAGACATGGATTGTTTTCTATCGTTAAGTGCGGTTAACACAGCAATATGTCATGAAAATATTATAAATACTCTTTTTATCGTAGTGACGCAATGTTTCGTTGATGTTATAATCCTTAACAAAAGAAAAGAAAGGGTGTCGGACAGATGAAAACAAGTATCAGTGAAAAAGCCCGCGTAGGCGTAATGACTGTAGGACACAGAGAATATTGGGAGTGGAACCAGTTCCCCGGAATGAAAGAGAGCCTGATTCAGATCGGACAGGAAATCGCGGATTGCATTGCCGAAACAGGCGTTGAAGTCATGTTTGAATTCGTTGATAACCGCGAATCTTCCTATGAAGCCGGTCTTCGCATGAAAGCCAAGGATATAGACCTTCTTTTCCTCCACGTAACCACGTACGCAGCCTCCGGGCGCTGGGTGCAGGGCGCGCTTGCCGCAGGCTGCCCCATCGTGGTTGTCGGCTCCCAGCACTGGAAGGATACATCGGGCGTTCGAAACATCGACGCGGACGAAGGCAATTCCGCCGGCGGCCCCTGCGGATTCCCCGAAGCGTATCATGCGCTCATGAGATGCGGAAAAACTCCGGCCGGCCTTATTTTCGGCGTTCACATTGACGATCGCTTCAGAAACGATCTTCATGAGTGGGCAAAGGCTGCAAACGCTGTTCACGCTTTCAAGGGCGTTGCCTTCGGTTTTATGGGCCACACCTATGAGGGCATGCTGGACATGAACTTTGATCCGACTTCCGTTACCCGCGTCATGGGCTCCCATGTCAAGATGGTTGAAATGTGCGAGCTGGTGGACTATGTGGAAAAATGCACCGAAGAAGAGGTTCGGGCAAAGATTGAAGAGATCAAAGAAAACTTCGAGCTCAAATCCCGCAGCTACGAGCGCATGACCACCGACATCAAGGATGAAGATGTTGAATGGGCGGCCAAGGTTGCCGTCGGTCTTGACAAGCTCGTTGAAAACAACAATCTTTCCGGCCTTGTCTACTATTACATGGGCGAAAACGACTCCATTTATGAGAGAACTGCCTCGAATCTCATTATCGGAAACTCCTTAATGACCACAAAGGGCATCTCCATGGCGGGCGAAGCGGATATGAAGACCTGCCTTGCCATGTACTTAACCAGCGCTCTGGGCTGCGGCGGTTCGTTCTCGGAGCTCTGCTTTATGGGCTTTGACTACAACCACATCTGCGTCGGGCACGACGGCCCGCATGATATCAGAATTGCGCAGGGCAAGCCTTGGATCCGAGGCCTTGGCTTCATGCACGGCAAGAAGGGCCACGGCATCTCCGTTGAATTCCCGCTCAAGTTCGGCCCCATTTCCATGGTTGCGCTCACACAGGACGCCAACTGCAATTTCAAGCTCGTTTACGCAGAGGGCGAATCGGTCGAAGGCTGGATTGCGCAGCAGGGCAATTCCCTCTCTCGCGCGGACTTCGGCATGGACATCCGTGACTTTATCGTGAAATGGGTCAAGGCAGGCGTCACTCATCACGCGGCGCTCGCCATCGGACACTGCGGAAGCATGATCGAAAAGTTCGGCGCAATCATGAATATTCCTGTCGAAAAAATTTGTTAAGGCGTGTAAACAGATATTCTATCAGAAAATGTCATGATTATACTATTCTGTGTCATCTTCATAGAGTGACACAAAACATAACAAGGATTAAAATTTAAAGTGTAATCAGAGGTGTTTTTGTTGAAACGGTACAATCGGTTTCAAAAGACGCCTTACACCATCAAAACTTACAGGAGGCGGAATCCATGGCAAAGAAACTTTGGTCAATGATCCTGGTTGTTATCATGCTTACGTCCGTATTTGCTGTAGCGGGCATCGCTGAAGATCTCAGCGGCACCATCACCATCTGCATGGCGGCACGCCCCGGCAGTGAACAGGGCTGGAACGAAGTCATTAAGGCGTACACCGCCATGCATCCCAATGTAAACGTTGTTCTCGACCTCAAGCCCGAAGAAGGCTATGGCGATTGGGTCGCCAACATTACCCGCACTGAGAACCCCGCGGTAGACATCGCGGAGTTTGACGCCGGCGACTACTTCAGCGCCAAGATGATCGACTGGGGCGACTACCTCGATCTTGACAGCCCCTATTCCGAAGGCACTTGGGCAGAGCAGTTTGACGAGTCTGGCGTCATCGTCACCACTTCCGGCAACCTCGAAAAGGTTTCCTTCTTCTCCACGCAGGTCATGTGGATGTATAATAAGGAAATCTTTGAAAAGGTCGGCGTTGAGCCTCCCAAGACTTGGGACGAACTCGTCACCGTATGCGAGAAGCTGTACGCCGCCGGCTACCAGCCTATCGCCATCGACGGCGACTATCTGAGCTACACCACCCGCTGCATGAGCTGGCTGGCGCAGATCTACAACGATCAGGTTTCCCGCCCCATCATCAATGTCATCCGTGCGCAGGAAGGCGACTACTGCTACGATCCCGACGTTGACGGCGTATGGGAATATGATCCCGAAGATCCCTGGAACGACGATGTAACCAACGTCAACCAGAACCTCGTCCGCATCGTAAAGGCGCTGTACGAAGGCAAGGATTGGCGCATGGATTCTCCCGGTCTCAAGACCGTATGGTCCAACTTCGCCAAGGTCTTCCCCAAGTACGTCGGCGGTGAAGCATGGTTTGCAACCAACGGCGAAGGCTGCGGAAATGTTTTCTATCAGGGCAAGGCTGCCATGATGGTCAACGGCGGTTGGGAAATCGTAAACTACATGAGAACCATGGAAGAGTTCAAAAACAGCGGCTTCTATGAGAACGGAAGCGGCGAAAAGGTAGAGGGCAACGTATTTACTCTTGGCACCTTCCCCATGCCCACCATGGAAGGCGAAGGCATCGCAGCCAAGGTTCGCACCATCGAAGTTCCCACCATCGGTATGATGGCAATATCCAAGAGCCAGGAGCACAATGATCTGGTTGCCGACTTCATGATGTACTACTCCAGCAAGGAAGGCATGTCCAAGTACGTAACCACCATGCTCGAAAACGGCGGCTCCGTAGACGGCCCCTCCTATGTATTCGGCGTAGAGTATCCCGAAAATGTTGCTGCAGCGTTTGAAAACGTCGAATACATCGGAAACGCTCAGAAGGGTTATCTGAATGTATTCGCCAAGGGCGTTCCGCTGATTGACGAATCCGGCCGTGAATTCTACAACGATTCCTATGAGTTCTTCATGGGCAAGATCACCATCGACGAGATGCTCGCGCGTTTCCAGGCAAACCTCGAAAAGTATCTCCCGTTCCTCATGCAGGGCCTCGGCATCAGCGAAAAGGACATCGAGAATCCCGCCAATGCGCCGGTTGGATTTTAATAGAGCAAGATAAACGGATATAATTGCTTTTAAAACAGTTGTAAGACGGTGTGGAGGGGTATAGGCTTCTATACCCCTCCATCGTTTTAAAGGAAGAAAACGGCTTCACGCCGTCAAAGGGAAGTGTTCGGTGAAGTGAAAAAAAACAGTATCCGTTTCATGGCAGCTGTGATCTCGCTGATTCTCGCAGTCGCATGCGTTTTTCTCGGTGTGTACCTGAAGGACCGGGCGGCGCTTGTCACGGACATGGGAATCTCTACGGGCGGACGAAACCGCGCAATCACTGCTGACGAAAAAACAAATACCCTCTATATCGGTACGCACGACGGTACACTTCAGGCTTTCAGGGATGGAGAACTCCTGTGGTCAGCCGAAACCGTTCCCGGGCCGTACTGCAGGCTCTATCTGAGCAACGACAGAACCAGAATTTATGCCGCCAACGAAGGCCAGAAAGTGTACATCTTTGATGCTTCAAACGGAAGCCGCCTTCTTGAAATTCCCGTCGGAAGAAATGTAATTGATATCGCGGTAAATTCAGACGAAAGCCGCATCGCAGTTGCCACGAATACCGGCAGAAACAAAGCAAACGTTCTGATTTATTCAGACACAGGCGAACTTCTCAATAACAATGCTCTTAAAAATACGGTTCTGCGCGGCATAGAATACGGAAAAGACGATATGCTGATCGTTGCAAACAAACGCGGCGAAGTAATCCATATGACGCCGGAAGGCGAAACAGTCCTGACCTATAAGGGAAGCTACGATGTAGTTAAAACCCTGATGAAGGATGAAATCTGCTGGGTTCTGACGGTCGACGGAACCTATCACGCGCTTGACAGCAACATGAATGCCATCAGAAAAGGCCGCGTGACCAACGACATCAACGCCTATATCCAGTCCATCGGTGTCGATAAAAACAGTGAATACGTATTTGTCGGAACGGAGCAGGGATATATCTTCATACTGGACGGCCAGGATCGTCAGGTGTATGTAGAGGATTTTGGCTCCCAGATAACGGATACGTTCGCCACGGATTCGGGCATCTATTTTACCGGGCTCAATGATTTTGTGAAGGTATTCCATCCGGAAAGATATGAAAACTACAAATTGCTTTCTTCTCTCACTCTGGCAATTACCATAGCCGCCGGCCTGTTTGCCGCTGTATTTGTTGTTTTCCTGATCCTCGCAATCCCGTTGTTCCGCCGGAAGGTGGGCCGGGTTCTCAAAGCTGTCTGGAAATACAAAATGGCGTACATCCTTTTGCTTCCGACATTCGTGATCCTGTTCCTCTTCTCTTACAGGGGCATTATCATGGGCCTCACGCGCGCATTTACCAACTGGTCGAGCCTGAATTACTATCTTGCCGACATCGAGTTTATCTGGTTCGACAACTTCAAAGCCATTATTGAAAACGGCTATTTTCTGGTCGGAATCAAAAACCTGGCGCTGATCATTGTGACCAGCATCATCAAAACCCTGACCGTGCCGCTTGCGGTCGCATGGATGATCTGGGCGATGACGGGCGATAAGCGTAAGTATGTCCACCGCTTCCTGGTCGTTCTTCCCATTGTCATCCCCGGCGTTGTCAACATCATGGTATGGGAACGCATTTACGATCCAACGGTAGGTCTGATCAACAATTTATTGGAGGTTATGGATCTTAAACATCTGCAGAGGGTATGGCTGGGCGATTCGAGCATAGCCATGTGGGCAGTCATCTTTGTCGGTTTCCCGTTTGTTGCGGCGCTTCCGATGCTTGTGTACTACGGTGCGCTCAGCAACATCGGAAACGATGTCATCGAATCTGCCTCCATCGACGGCGCAGGCAGATGGAGGACGTTCTGGCTGATTCAGCTTCCGCTTTTAAAGCCGCAGATCGGCCTTCTGATCACGCTGACCTTCATCGGTTCCATGCAGGATTTCTACACCATTTATCTTTTGACTTCAGGCGGTCCGGGTACCAGCACCTACGTTCCGGCGCTTGAACTGTTCCTGAACGTATCGAATTTCCGCAACTACGGTTATGCATCCGCAATGGGCATTGTGCTCATGGTATGTACGCTCGTTCCTGTTCTGATCGGTCAGGGAATCTCCAAAAGAAGGGGGGGTCTCGAATGAAACAATCAGGAAAACGCAAGGCAAAAGAAATGCGGTTTCAGATTAACGTCGAAGTTATTCTGATCATACTGCTTATTTTGTCCTATATACCGATGTTTTTGATGCTGTTTTTATCGAGCAAAACCAATTGGGAAATCTACAACGACTTCTTTGGTCTTCCCCGCTCCTTCATCTGGAGTAACTACGCAAACGGCTTTGATTATCTGGTCGGCAATATGGCCAACACGCTCTTCGTGATCCTGTGTGCGGTTGCGGTGGTTCTGGTTCTTTCCGCCGTCAACGGATATGTGTTCGGGACTATCGATTTCCCGGGCAAGAATCTTTTGTACATGCTGATTCTTGTCCTGATGATGATCCCCGGCTCGCTGAGTCTTGCCGCCAACTATTCCCTGATCATCGATTACGGCTTTCTGGACACGCGCTGGTCGGTCATCTTCCCATGGATCTCGGGCGGTCTTGTCATAGGAACCATCCTTGCCCGAAACATGGTGGAAAGCCTGCCGAAGGAATTGTATGAGGCGGGAAAGATCGAGGGCGCAGGACATTTCCACCTGCTGGTTTCGATCACCGTTCCTTTAATCAAGCCCATTCTATCCACCATTGCGATCATGAAAATCGTTGACTACTACAACGACTTCACCTGGCCGCTGCTTGTTATTAACGACAACAAAAAGCAGCTGGTCACGGTAATCCTTCGCGTATTCACATCCGTTTACGCCGCCTCCGGTATGGGTATTGTGTATGCGGGTTATGTAATCGCTTCGATTCCGCTTCTTATCCTGTTCTCCTTCGCTTCCAGACTTTACATGGAGGGTATGACGGCAGGAGCGGTCAAAGGATAAATTGTGAGGATAAGTTTATGGCATTTATCTGGTGTGAAATCATGGATATGATCAAAACCCGCCCTTTGCCCCTGATCCGTGACAGCGAATTTAAAAACGGATTCGCGACCTACGGGCCAAGGCACGAGGACGGTATGACTGCGCAGTATGCCGGAATCAGCAAAACCACCGGCATACAGGCGTGGAACATTGCGCAATGGGCAAATTATCATTATCCGCTGGATGCAAAAACCACCCGCACGAATTTTGAAAACGGCGGTTTTGTCTACGAAACGCCGACAATCAAGCTCTCCGTGCGCGATTCGGATGATTACCTGATTCGCATGGAGCTTCGCGCAGGCGCGGAGTATCAGGGCCGCGTCCGCAAAAACGGCGAGGAATGGCCGCATCTTCTTCTTGAGCAAAACGAGGTCATCGACTTTTATCCCCCGATGGGCGACTTAAAAAGACTCTCTTACAAAATTTCAATCATGCCTGAATACATCAAATGCAACATGAAAAAAGAGGATATTGATCCCAATCTCCATGCAGCGCAGCTTTCGCATTATTTCGCCCTTTGGGATCCCGTAGCAAAGGATGGATTTTGGTTCGGGCTCACATTCCTTGACAGCCGCCATGACGTTTTTCCGGGCTATGCCAGCGAGGATGTCGGTAAAGCGGACTGCACGAACAAGATGATCGTGGTCGATCCGATTCTTTCCTATACGGACAGAGCGCCCTCGCTTGGCGAGTGGACAGACATCGAATGCGACCTTCTTGGGCACATCAAAAGCGCCGTCGGGCTTGCCAAGGCGCGCGGCTATCTGAAAGACGCGCAGTTTGAGCGAATGAAGATTGCATCTACCAATATCGGTCTTGAAATCCCCGGAAACTATGACGCGGCATTTCAAATCCGTGAACTATCACTATTGGGGGAATGAAAAATGCCGACCATCTGGAGCGAACAGGCTTCCCTTTGGGATCCTTCCATGAAACTTGAAAAGACCAGCCGGCCGCTTGAAATGTTTGCCGACGCTGACTTTCAAAACGGCTTTGCCATTTACGGACCAAGGCATGAAGACGGAATGATTGCGCAGTACGCCGGCGTTTCCGATACCACTGGCAAGCAAGCCTGGAATATTGCCCAATGGGCAGTGTACAAGCATCCGCTCACGGCGGAAACCAGGCGCATTGATCTGCCGAACGGCGGATTCATCTACGAAACCGATACCATGAAGCTGTCTGTGCGCGATAAGGATGACTATCTCATCCGCATGGAACAACGCGCTGAGCAGGAATATCTGGGCCACGTTCGGAAATTCGGCGAAGAATGGCCGCACTTTCTGCTGGAACAGCACGCATGTGCGGACTGTGAACCTTATCTTTCCCAGTTCAATTCTCTGGAATACGAAGTCTCTTTCCGCCTCGAATACTCCAAGTGCAACATGCGCCGGGAAGATATGAACTTTAACAATATGCACCATGCGCAGGTTACGCATTACTGGGCGATTGCCGATGTTGAAAAAATGGACTGGTTCTGGTTCGGCCTCAATTTCTACGATTCGAGATACGATTCTTTCCCGGGCTATCTGCATGTGGATGAAGGCAAGGCTGATGCGAGCAATAAGATGATTGTAGTCGAACCGCAGAAAACCTTCTCGAATCAGAAAGCCACGGATGGCGAATGGATGGATATCAAGGTGGATATTCTGCCTCTCATCAAAAAAGCCATTGGTCTTGCCCGGTCGAAGGGATGTCTTCTTGACAGCAGTCTTGAAAACATGAAGATCATTTCGACCAATGTCGGATTTGAAATGATGGGCAATTTCGATGCGGCGTTCATGCTCAGAAAGCTCCGCCTGACGGGAAAATAGAGGAAACTTATGAAAATTGTCTTGCTTTTCACCGCATTTTTCATTTGCAGAGTTTTTCAGAACATTTTTACCAAGCGCACAAGCGGCCTCGTAAACGGAAAAACACAGCTTCTGACCTACACATCCTATCAGTATCTGCTGTGTATGTTGTTTTCGCTTCCGGCGCTTTTTGCGGCGAATTCTGCATTTCCGGGCACATTGGCGATTATGTGGGCGGTCATCGGCGGCATTGCGGTGTTTTCAAGCTCCATGTGCTGCTTGATGGCGCTTCAAAACGGCGTGCTGTTTATCCTGACCACGCTGTTTTCCTCCATCAGCATCCTGCTTCCGAACACGCTCAGCATCTTCATGTTCAATGAACCCATGAGCACGCCCCAGTGGATCGGTTCACTGGCGCTCATCTATGCGGCATACCTGCTGCTCGGCTGTTCGAAGGACGCCTGCAAAACCTTTTCCTTCAAAAGCATCCTTTTTCTGATCGGTATTTTTGTCTTTGAAGGACTTACGATGCTGTCTTCAAAAGCTTTCGCAGTCTATGCGCCTGCGTCCGATCCGGCGCTCTACACATCATTCGCCTTCGGCACATCATCCATCCTGACAGGCGTCATGAGCATCTTTCAGATGCGGAAGGATCGAAAATCTCTTTCATCGGTCATGAACAAAAAACTGTATACCTGTGGTCTTGTGCTGTCTGCAATGCTGTTTGTCATTATGTATATGTCCACCATTGCAGCAGGTATGGTTCCTGCGGTCATCCTGTATTCCGTCGTATCCGGCGGCAGCCTGATTATCTCCCTTCTGACAGCGGCAATCTTTTTTAAAGAGCCTGTCAGCAAAAAGAATATCGTCGGCCTCGTAATCGCAATTGTTGCCCTTGTCGTCATAAACACAATGAAGGCGTAGATCCGGAGCGTGGGCTGATCATTTCATACAGTGGCGGTTTGGATCATTCATGAGCGTTTGAACCATAAACTCGCAAAAAGGCGCTGTCTCATAAAAAGAGACGGCGCCTTTTGGTTTTACAATGAATGAAAAGCTTTTCTTCCCGGATAGACCGCATTTTCTCCCAGCGCTTCTTCGATGCGCAGAAGCTGATTGTATTTGGAAACGCGGTCGCTTCTGCTGGGCGCGCCGGTTTTGATCTGACCGGCGTTTACGGCGACGGAAAGATCGGAAATGGTTGTATCTTCGGTTTCGCCGGAGCGGTGCGACAGAACGGCGGTATAACCGGCGCGCTGCGCCATGGAGATGGCGTCCAGCGTTTCTGTGAGTGTTCCGATCTGGTTGACTTTTACAAGAATGGAGTTTGCAACGCCTTTTTCGATGCCTTCTTTCAGACGCTTTGTGTTGGTGACAAACAGATCGTCGCCCACCAGCTGGATGCGCTTGCCCAAGGCTTTTGTGATATTGTCCCAGCCTTCCCAGTCCGTTTCGGCCATACCGTCTTCAAGGGAAATGATGGGGTATTCGTTTACGAGGCGTTCCCATTTTTTAACCATCTGATCGCGTGTAAGTTCTTCGCCGGATTTTGAAAGCCTGTATTTTTGCGTATCCGGGTCATACCATTCGGATGCGGCGGCGTCGATTGCGATCATGAAATCCTCTCCGGGCTTGTATCCGGCGCGGGAAACGGCGGACACGATGAAGCCAAGCGCGTCCTCATCCTTTTGAAGCATCGGCGCGTAGCCGCCTTCATCGCCTACGCCCGTTACGGGAACGTTTCTTTCCTTCAGAACGGTTTTCAGCGTATGGAAAACCTCCGTTGAACGCCGGAGCGCTTCTTTAAAACTCGGGGCGGATACGGGGACGATCATGAATTCCTGAATGTCCACATTGTTTGCCGCATGCGCGCCGCCGTTTAAGATGTTCATCATCGGAACGGGCAGGACTTTGGCGTTTATTCCGCCGATATAGGAATACAGGTTCATGCCCTGCGAAACCGCGGCGGCTTTGGCGCAGGCGAGCGACACGCCTAAAATGGCGTTTGCGCCCAAGCGGCTTTTGTTGGGCGTTCCGTCCAGAGCGATCATAATATTGTCGATTTCGATTTGGTTTAAAACGTTTTTTCCGATCAGCGCCGGAGCGATTATGTTTTGTATGTTTTCTGCCGCGGTCAGTACGCCTTTTCCGAGATAACGGCTGGAATCTTTGTCCCTGAGTTCACAGGCTTCAAACATGCCGGTGGATGCGCCGGAAGGAACGGACGCGCGGCCCATGATGCCGCCCTCCAGTATGACGTCCGCTTCGATGGTGGGATTGCCTCTGGAGTCGAGAATTTCGCGGCCGATAATATTTTGAATAATGGATGCATTTTTCATAAATGTTCACCTCTTGAAAAGTATATCCGGTTTTGATCGGTTTCATCCGATTGGAACAGCGATTTTTTTACTGTAAGTATATGGTATCAGAAAATTTCCTTTTTTTCCGTGACAAGCTCACGAACAAACTGCGCTTGTATCAAACAAGCTTTCATTGTATAATAGGTAAGGATAAAAAATAAAGGAAGCTGATAAAATGAAAAAACTGTTCTTTTTTCTTCTTCTGACGTCACTTTGTTTTATGTGTGCGTTTTCCGAGGAGGAGATTTTCTCAAACGGTTATTACCAATACCGTGTGTTGGAGGACGGAACCGCGGAGATTACCCAATATACCGGGAATGAAAAGCGCGTTGTGGTTCCGGATACCCTGGACGGGTATAAGGTTACGGTAATCGGAGACGATTCCTTTGAGCGCTTATATTCCACAGAATCCATTATCCTGCCCGAGGGCATCAGAAAAATCGGGAACGGCGCTTTTTACAATTGTCAATTCAGAACCTTCACGATTCCTGATGGCGTTACCGAAATCGGC
>JAZSFI010000322.1:0-2537 GCA_045532135.1 Clostridia bacterium
CCCTTGACCGCGCCGTTTTTGAATTCGATGTCCTTTACGCGGCGGGACTGGATAATGTAATCGTCTCCGAGATTCGCAGCGCAGATTTCTTCATAGGAAAGCGCAAGCTCGCAGCCGTCGAAGTTTTTCATGCTCGTGAGCATCGAGCCTTCGTAGGCATATTCGGTAAACTGATTTTCTGTCAGATCGCCGTATTTCACCTTGTGAAGGTTGTATCCGCCGTCTGCGGATGAATATTCATACGTTACTTCGGGACAGCCGGGCGCAGTGATCTTGGAAAGCAGGCCGCTTTCGTTGTAAGTGAAGGTGGTTTCGCGGTTAATGCCGTCTTTGACCATAACAAGCTTTCCGGCTTCATTATATATAAGGGACATCGTGTTTCCGTGCGCATCGGTGACGGAAGAAAGGCGGCAGGGACAAATATCTTCTCCATCGCCGATTTTTTCAAACGTCATAACGGTGTTTCCCTTATCGGTGATGGTAAGGCCGGTATTGGTCAGATGCATTTTAAGCTGCATGCCCTCGCAGTCCGAATAAGGCTGAGAAGAGGTTTTCTGGAAAAAATGATCCGTGCCTTCGCCGTCCTGCCAGATGTAATATTCGGCGGAGGCAACCGCTTCCAAACGCACCGTCTGATGAAGCGAAGTGCGCCAGCCAAGGCCGCAGCCGAAATCATTCGTAAGCGACTGACAGGAATTGTATACATGTTTGACCGAAACGGGCATGCGGGAACCGACGGTTGCGGTATCGGCATGATGCGCAACGAGGTTTCCGTTGAACAAATCCACATATGCGCTGCCCGCGCGGCCGCAGGACATGGTTTCATACGTCCACCAGTTTTTTACGCCCGCGTGAGATACATAGTCCACCACGACATAGGGTTTGTGTGTAGCATTGTCGCAATTTGATCCGTAGTACTGCATGAAGTCGAAGCCGGTATATTCACGAGGCCGTGCCAGGGCAACGCCAAAGTTTTTGCTGTTTCCTTCTTCGTCCTTTTCATACCAGGAATTGTAGAGATCCGTAATATTGAAGACGCAATGCGTTCTGTCGGTTGAATAAACATAGCTCTTGATCTGATCCGAAATGAATTCATTGGTTTCGGGATTTATGATATTCCACGTTACCGTTCGGGGATCCCATATTTTCTTCATGGGGTACGCATAAACGTATTTATATGGATCTCCATATGCTGCAACCTCAATATACAACTGAGCGGAAAGAACGGTATCGGATGCTTTTTTTGCGATCAGTTCGGTAATCTGACACAGGGTAATATGAGTATATTGCGGTTTTCCATCCGACCCAGCCGAACATCCGGTATTTACATAGAAATTATATCCGGTTTTGTCCTTTTCCTTGTCCTGAATGCAAGCGGTTTCCACAACATTATGCATCCCCGAAAAAGACACACGCGGGTCAATGGTGACGGGGTAGACTGCGTTTTCGAGGTCGGACGGGTTGATTTCGTAGGTCAGCAGGGTTTCTTTTCCCTTTGGAGAGAGGGAAACGGATGTGGAAATGGGGTTTTTGTCGGCGTCATAGGTAAACGGGGCGTCGAGGGTGAGAATTGCGCTTCCGTTTTTGCATACGCAAACGCTTTCATCCGCATTTTTGACATATTCGTATCCTTCGGGCAGCAAAACAGCGGCATAGCGCGCTGCTTCACTGTTTTCAAGGATAATGTCCTCCTTTACGCCCAGTTCGTCCACACTCAGGCGCACGGACATGCCGGGAAACAACGATTCATACAAAACATCGTCGTGCAGGCGATCCCTGACCTTCATGCGGCGGGAAAGCTCCGAATCAAAGCTTCTGCGCGCAGACTTTTTTGTGTGCGTGGGCTTGACGGCGTTTGCGCCGGGATAGCGCCAGCCGAATTGGGAATCTCCGGCCTTCATGGAAACGAGGTTTCCGTTATCGGCGTCTTCAAAAAAGCGCGCGCGGAATGAACCGGCCTTGTTTTCAAAACGGCGGCGGCCTTTCGCGTCCGTCTTTTCCGAAAGCCGGTTGTCAATTTCCTCCCACGCACCCTTTGCATTTTTAAAATGCACGGGAGGGGGGAAAATAACCGCCTGCCTGCGTCCCTGACCCAAGTCGAAGTGTTTCACATTTGCCGTTCGCTTTTCAACGATTTCTCTTCCGGTAAGTGCATTGAAATCCATCCCTTTAAGACTTTTCATATTATGCCTCCTTTTATAATAGGGATGCTATTATATATGCGCAACGGAAGCAAATATACACTGAAAAGATAGAAAAGATAAGATTTTTGGTTTATTCCTAAGAAAAATACAACCCGTTCAGCCCCAAAAACCGGCATTTCCTTTCCGCGTAATTTTTATCTTTACGAACATGAGAAAATATATTATAATGGAGCGTAAAACCAAAACCCGGAGGAATACCTTATATGAAATACGATGTAATTATTATCGGCGCGGGCCCGGGCGGAATTTTTGCCTCCTACGAGCTTGTGAACCTGAAAAAAGACATAAAAGTGGCCGTGTTTGAGGCAGGTCATGCGCTTTCAAAGCGCCATT
>JAZSFI010000082.1:0-5686 GCA_045532135.1 Clostridia bacterium
TTGGTTTTCCTAATTGTCTTCCTAAGACCGCTTGGCCCCCGACTTGCGCATCCGGCTCAGGCGGACAGCACGTAAACCGCACCGACTCGGCGGTTCGCATTACCCATATTCCGACGGGTATCGTGGTAACGAGCCAGGATCAGAGAAGCCAGATTCAGAACCGCGAAAAAGCCATGCAGGTTTTAAGAAGCCGCCTATACGAAATGGAGCGCGATCAGGCGCAAAACGAATACGCCAGCCAGAGAAGACTGCAAATCGGATCCGGCGACCGCTCCGAGCGCATCCGTACCTACAATTTCCCGCAGGGGCGCGTAACCGATCACAGAATTGGCTTAACGCTTTACAAGATCGGCGACATTATGAACGGCGATCTGGACGAACTGATCGACAAGCTTATTCTTGCCGAACAGACCAAGCTCATGGAGGCTCAATGAACACGAAAATGGTAAAACCCTGCGCCGCGTCTTTTGAAGAAGCGGCGCAGCTTATACGTCATGGAGAAGTCGTCGGCTTTCCGACGGAAACCGTTTACGGTCTCGGCGCGGACGCGACCAATGCCGAAGCGGTCAGGAAGATTTTTCTTGCCAAGGGCCGTCCGGGCGACAATCCTCTGATCGTGCATATCACATCGGTTGACGAAATAAAAAACGTCATCGGCGGCGAAATGCCCGAATGGGCTCAAAAACTGGCTGAAGCGTATTGGCCGGGCCCCCTTACGATGATTTTTGATAAGGGTGAGAATATTCCGGCCGCTGTTACCGCCGGTCTTGATTCCGTTGCCGTTCGTATTCCGAGCCATGCGGTTGCAAGGGAGTTTATTCAAAAAACGCAAAGACCCATTGCTGCGCCCAGTGCAAATCTGTCGGGACGTCCCAGTCCTACGACAGCAAAGCATGTTTTTGATGATATGAACGGCAGAATTCCCATGATTTTGGACGGCGGCGAGAGCGACGTCGGGCTTGAATCCACGGTGCTGGATGTAAGAAAGATGCCCGTAAAGGTGCTTAGGCCCGGCGGAATCACGCCCAAAATGATTGCGGACGTAGTGGGCGAGGTCGAAGTGGCCGGAAGCGTCATGCGCCCTTTGAAGGAAGGGGAGACCGTGCTTTCCCCGGGCATGAAATACAAACACTACGCGCCGGAAGGCTCGCTTGTGATCGTAAAGGGAAGCAGTGAAAAGGTTGCAGGCGCGATTAACGATATGTATGATGCAACGGAAGGCGAAAAATGCATTCTTGCACTGGAAGGAAATCTTCCGTTATATGAGGGCAAGTCCGTGTTCTCTCTCGGAAAAGATCCGGAGGAAATGGCGCACAGGCTGTTTGATGCTTTAAGAGAAATGGATGCAAGGGGCGTAACTGCCATTTTTTCGGAAGCCGTGGATGCTGAAGGCATTGGACTTGCCGTTATGAACCGGTTGGGAAGAGCGGCGGCGTTTCACATTGTGGATGCGGGTGAATAAAATGCGGTATGTTTTTGTGTGTATGGGCAATACATGCCGAAGTCCTATGGCGGAAGCCATCATGAACGGTGAGCTTATCAAAAGAGGCGTAACGGATGCGCATGCCGAATCCTGCGGCGTTATGGCGTTTTCCCTTTCGCCTGCGAATGAATACGCGAAAAACGCCGTTATGCAATACGGCGTCTCCCTTGAAGCGCATTCTGCAAGAAGGATCAGCGCTGATATTTTGAAAGGCGCGATCGTTTTATGCATGGAAAAATCGATTTCCGATTATGTGAAGGCGCTTTTTCCGGGTGAAGCGGTGTTTGATCTGTGCTCGTATGCCTCTGTGCCCGGCAGGATTTCCGATCCCTACGGTATGGATCAGGATACGTATGACGCCTGTGCCGAGAAAATCAGGATGTGCATAGTAAAAATCCTTCAAAAGGAGGAAGAAAGCAAATGACGCCGGCATTTTTGCTTGTTCCTGTCATCCTTTTGCTGATGAAAGGCAAATGGGATAAATATATATTTAATCCCATGATTACGATTTCCTGCATGGCGATTGCGGCTTTTTCGGGTGCGCACGCAAGGACATATGTGTGTATTGCATATCTGTTTTCCGTGATCGGCGACTTTTTTCTTTGCCATAAGAAAATTCATAAGGACAGCTACCTTTTTGGAATCGCCGGCTTTTTTATGGCGCATTTGGGATATCTGATTTACGCGCTTTCAAACGCTGCAATCGGAGAAGCGTCCGTTGCAGTTGCGTCTGTTCTTGTGATTGTCTACGGCGCATATCTTTTTATCCGCCTGTATCCAGCGCTTGACAGTGTTCATATGCGGATTGCGGTTTCGATGTACATGCTGATTTCGATCGCGGTCTTTTCGTGCGCGTTTTCAATGAATCTTCCGATTGTCAATCAGATTTTCTTTATCCTTGGCATATTCATGATCCTGTTTTCGGATACCATCATTTCGTTTTCTGATTTTTTGGGTATGAGGAAATGGGATAAACTCATCATGCCGACGTATTTTCTTTGCCACATTTTTGTCTGTGCCTCACTGGTACTGTAAAGGGAGCTGCTTTTTATGGCGAAATACACTTTGGGCATCGACTTTGGAACGCTTTCGGCGCGCGCAGTGATTGCAAATGTTGAAAACGGGTGCGAAATGGGCGGAGCGGTCTTTGAGTATCCGCACGGTGTGATGGACGCTTGCCTTCCTGACGGCAAGCCCCTTCCTTCCGACTGGGCGCTTCAGCATCCCGGGGATTATCAGCTTGCGCTTGAAAATGTCGTTTGCGGTGCAGTAAGGGATGCCGGCGTCGATCAAAGGGACATCATTGCCATCGGCGTGGATTTTACGGCAAGCACGATTCTTCCGGTGGATAAGAAAATGGTTCCTCTGCATCAAAAATATCCTGAGCGTCCGCACGCCTATGCGAAGCTCTGGAAGCATCATGCGGCGCAAAAGCAGGCCGACAGAATGACGAAAATCGCCGAAGAGATGAAATGCGATCTGTTAGACTATTACGGAGGCAAGGTTTCCTCGGAATGGACGCTTCCGAAAATCGCTCAAATGATCGAGGAGGACGAGCGCCTTTTCGACGAAACGGATCTTTTTATCGAGGCAGGAGACTGGATTGTGTTTCTTTTAACCGGTAACGTCAGAAAAAGCGCGATGATTGCCGGCTATAAAGCGTTTTACAATACAGAAAAGGGATATCCTGAAAGGGCATATCTGAAAGCGGTTCATCCCGGGATGGAGAACATTTTTGATACAAAGCTTCGGGGATGCGTGTATCCCGCAGGCGCAAGCGCAGGAAAACTGACGAAGGAAATGGCGCGAAAGCTGTCTCTTCCCGAAGGAATCAACGTGGCGGTTGCTGCGATTGACGCGCATGTGTCGCTGCCCGCCGCAAATATTACCCGCAAGGGCGAAATGCTCATGATCATGGGAACTTCTACGTGCCATATTGTACTTGGAAACAATATGAAAAAGGTACAGGGCATGTGCGGCGCGGTCAAGGATCAGGTGATTGATACTCTTTCGTGTTTTGAAGCGGGGCAAAGCTGCGTTGGGGATATGTTTGACTGGTTTGTCAAAAACAATTTTCCGTTCGAATATCAGGAAAAAGCCGCAGCGCTTGGCATGAACCGTCATGAATATCTTACGCATCTTGTCAAAGACAAAAAGCCGGGTGAAACGGGGCTTGTCGCCCTTGATTGGCTCAACGGAAACCGCTCCGTGCTTGTGGACGCCGATCTTTCGGGTCTAATCCTGGGTATGACGCTTTCGACCAAGGCTGAGGATGTTTACAGAGCGCTGATCGAAAGCGCGGCTTTCGGAACGCGTATGATTGTGGATACGTTTGAAGACGCGGGTGTTGAAATTGAAAAAATATCAGCTTCGGGCGGAATTTCCGCAAAAAATGAATTTCTCATGCAGGTGTATGCAGATGTTCTCAAGCGCGAAATCAGACTTGTCCGCTCAAAACAAGCCTGCGCGCTTGGAAGCTGCATCTATGCGTCCGTCGCTGCTGGGAAAAGAAACGGCGGTTATGACGATATTTTTGAAGCGTCAGAGCGTATGGGCGGAAAACTTGATAAAGCATACAGGCCCAATCCGCAGAATTCAAGCGTATATGATCTGATATATGCCGAATACAGGCGGCTGCACGAATTTTTCGGACGCGGCGGAAACAATGTGATGAAAAGACTCAGGAGCATCAGAAAAGATATCCGGAACTGATTTCGAATTAACTGTGCGTTAACGAAATGCGGATAGAGCTGTGATATAATCGTAATACAATAATTGTTGAAAACAATTCGGAGGATGAAATGTATGAAAAAGAAAGCTTGTGCGCTTCTGATTGCCGTCATCATGCTCTTTTCGTTTGTATGTCCGGCGGAAAACGGCTATGTGACGATTTCCGATCCGTATTACACGGACGGCAACACTGTGTATGATCTAACGGGACTTTCTGCCAACGTGTCTTATGCAAAAGCGGAAAATCTCATTCAGCTGTTGCTTAGCGTGGTTACGTCTTACGGGCAGACGTCAGGCGGCATTGAGATCGTAAACGAAGTGGTTTCCTTGTACGCTGACGGCTTTAAAAACCGCTATACCATGTCGCTTGCCGATCTTATGATGCTGATTTCAGAAGCGGTGGACGCAGATCCTTCGGTTCTTGTTTCGGGTCTTTTAGCCGAAGACGAAGCCGGCATTGCGGTGAATGAGAACGCAAAAATCTCCGTAAAAGATATGATTTCAGCGGTTTATAACGGCATTTATAAAGACGGAAGTCAGCTTGCCGAGGCAAAGTCGGGACAGGTCGATACGTTTTTGCACAATGGCATGAACGCTTTTGTTGTTCCGATTGAGGTAACGGCCGAAGAGATTGACGCGGCTGCGATGCAGCTGTGCACGGAGATTGACGCGCGCGGTCTTATGACGAGTGAAGTTGCTGCCTTTTTGGGCGAGGACACGGACGAAAATAACGGAAACATGATCACTGCGACGGCACTGTATGAAAGCAATACAAAGCCCCTCAAGCTCAACGTGAAGGGAAACGCGTACTACGGCGAGAACGACATTTTTGTTGAGCTGAATCTTTGTCAGGCGGATGCGGTTGTTCTGACAGCGTTTTTCGAGGTTACGAACACCGAGAAGCCTTCTTTATATCTGAATATCCCGGTCGAAGACGATGCGTTTGGAAAAATGGTGATCTATGCAACCATCGAGGGCTCAGAAGACGGATCGGACGATTATCTGGAAATCGGTATTCTGGAAAACGACAGAACGATTGCTCTTGTCACGTATCAGGTTTATGAAAATGCGGGAATACCGGTTCAGGATTTCTATCTGGGCGTGACCGTAGGCAATTCTCTCTATAGCTTTGCTTTCGTCAATTCTACGGATCATGCGACCAAGCGCGATATTCATCTGAGCGCATATCTGGACGGAATTGAAGCGCAGCTTTCCTATTCCGGTGTGATTTCCGGCGATTTCGGCGATAAAAATGAACAGGGCACGATTCGCCTGGCCACCAACATCGGACTTCAGGCCAACGTCAATCTGGGCTTTGGAACGGGATCAAGCGAACCCACCTCCGTTATTCCCGAAGGAATCAGCGCGCTTGAAATCGTTTCGATGGATGAAAATCAGAGCATGATTATGATGGAAGACTTCAATAATCTTGTGAATTCTCTGATGACTTCGCTGGTGATGGGCGTGCCGGGT
>JAZSFI010000324.1:0-8739 GCA_045532135.1 Clostridia bacterium
CATGGCAGAATACGGAGCTTGTTCCTACTTATTGGCTGTGGCTGTATTTCCTCAGAACCGGCAGGGAAGACGTATATACGCTGGCGGAAGCCATGAGCCGCCACGCCTCCGAGACGGACATGTACCATCTCGGCAAGTACAAAGGTATCGGTTCAAGACACAATGTGCGCCATTGGGGCTGTCCATGCAAGGAAATCAGAATTTCCATGGCGGGACATCACAGACCGATGTATTATCTGACCGGCGACAGAAGAATCGGCGACTGCATGCAAGATACCCGGGATGCAGAACTAAGTCTTGTAAATGTGACGCATGCTTACCGGGAAGTGGACGGCGTAAATTATCTGAACGTCAGAACCGGACCCGATTGGGCTGCGCTTGTTTCATGCTGGATGACAGAGTATGAACGCACGCTGGATCTGCGGTACAGAGACAAGATCCTGACCGGCGTGAAGGCGCTTATGAAAGCGCCGATGGGATTGGGCTCGGGTCCGCATTTTGCTTTGGATCCCGAGACGTGCGAATTGAAGTATATCGGGGAATTTACGGAAAACATCCATCTTACGGTGTGCATGGGAGGCCCCGAAATCTGGCTTGAAACGATCGACGCAGTTGACAGCGAGGAGCTTAAAAAGCTTGTCGTCGATTACAGCGAGCTTTATTGCATGACCGATGAAGAAAGAAAAGAAAAATACGGAGATCTTGTAAGCGGCAAGGAGTTTAAAATGAATTGCCTGACTTCAATTATCGGCCTTGCGGGCGCGGCGCTGTCAGGAAACAGGGAGATGGCGAAAAAAGCATGGAAGGCGCTTGCGGAATCAAGCCCGCTTCATAAGAGCGAGGCCGGCTTTAAAGCAGTGGACAAACTGGCTGAAACAACGGAAGGAAAAATAATCAGAGAAGTCAGCTGGATTTCCACCGGCTATGTCTGCCAATGGTGCCTGAACACCCTTCTGGGCCTTGAATGGTGCCCGGACAGCGTGTGCGATGCTTCTGAGTTTCGCGGATAAGGGGTTATGCGACTTCTGATAAAAATGAAGGGCTGGACGCAGATTTGCGTTCAGCCCGCATGCGGTCATGAATAAAACAATGTCAGGATTAAAAAGAGGGTGAACGGATGAACAGACTGGATTGGAACGAACTTAAAAATCCGCAATCAGCATACCGGCCGATGACGCGTTGGTGGTGGCCTGGACTTGATGTGGACGAAAAAATTCTGGTTTCACAGCTTGACGATATGAAAGAGGGCGGCTTCTCCGGCGCTGAGATCCAGGCATTTTTGAGAGGCGCTTCGCATCTGGATCCGAACAATCGGGAACAGATGCTCAAAACTCATCGCTACGGCACGGAAGCATATTTTGACATTGTCCGCAAGCTTATGCAGAAAGCAAAAGAAAAAGGATTGCTTATGGAGCTTACGGCCGGTTCCGGATACCCATTGGGCGATACGGAAATTGAGCCGCAGCAGGATGGCATGAAGGCCATGATTGTCGGAAGCGTCTATGTGAAAGGCGGAGACAAATGCACGGTAAAGCTGCCTGCGCCAGCGTCGGCATTCAACCAACTGCTCGGGCCGGAGCGTTCGTCGTCCTATATGACGGGAAAAATGGTCGTCTGGTCCATGGACTGGCCGAGAATGCGGCGCGATCTGAAGCTCGAGCATGTTGTGATTGCGCGCGGAGACCGTCCGGACGGAGAGATGAATCAGAGCCCTAAGGAACCGGTATATCTGGATTTGGAAAGCATGAAGGACGTAACCGGATTCGTGACCGACGGAGAACTGAAATATGCATTTCCCGAGGGCGACTGGTATGTGTTTGCTTCGTTCGAGGGGCCGAGTTATCAGCGTGTCAAAACGGACAGCAGAATGAATCCGGACAAAGACAGCTATGTAGTGGATCATTTTTCGTCCGGAAGGATCAAGCCTTATCTGGATCGTCATATCGGAAAGGGATATCTTGATGAGTTTTCCGCAAACCCCTTCCGCGCATTCTTTCTGGACAGCTTTGAATTGGTAGGACCGTATTTCTGGGCAGAAGCCTTTGCCACCGAGTTCAGAAATCGCCGCGGGTATGAGATCACACCGTATCTTCCGGTATTGATGGCAAAGGAATATGCGACGGATGAAAACGGAAGAGCGGTCGCCTCTTTTGATTTGAAAGGCGATGCAGGCGAGCGGATTCGGCGCGATTATGATTTGACGCTGGCCGAGATGTTTTCCGATTATTTCCTTACGCAAGCATCCGAATGGGGCAGGGCGCATGGGATTCAAAGCCGTGTTCAGTGTTACGGGCATGTGATGGATCCGATAAAAGCCTTCGGCACAGTCGATATTCCTGAAACGGAGCAATTGGCAAGCGCCGGATTGCTGGATTTTTTGAAAATGCCCGTTTCCGCTGCGATGCTGTATAATAAGCCGCTGACCACTGCCGAAGCGTTTGTGTGGAGCGGCTGCGACTACATGGAGTCGCCGAACCGTATGCTTATGGCGAGCGACAAACTGACGTCCGCCGGCGTGGGTCAGCTGATATATCACGGTATGCCGTACATACATCCCGAATATGCATGGCCGGGATACTTTGCATGGCACAATTCATTCGGTTCGTTTATCAACCGAAACAGCTTGTTATGGCCGTATATCGGCGCGATCAATACCGCGATTTCAAGAAATCAGTATCTGACGCAGCGCGGAAAAAATATTGTGACGGTTGCGGTGTATATGGGCGGTTTAAAAAGCGAACTGCCTTATACGGGGCCGGAGTTCAGAGAAGAGCTTTCAGATGGAGAGATTCCGGTAATCGACCGCCGGGAGCGATATGACCACATTCGTTTTGACACCAGATGCGACAGATGGCAATATGTGGCGGCAAAAACAAGACAGGTTGGTTTGCAGCTTGCTCAAAACGGATACGGATATTTGTATATTAACGGGGAAAAGCTGAAGGAGGCTGTTTTAAAAGACGGCAAGCTCTGTATCGGACAGGCTGAAGTGGAGGCGCTTTGCCTGCCGGAAGTGGATTTCATGGCAGTCGAAACCGCCGAATGCATCGAAAAAATTATAAAATCCGGTTTTCCGGTGTACTGCATAGGAAAAAAACCGGAAAATGCCTTTGGTTTTTTGAACGCTGAAGAAAACGACCGGAAAGTACAGGATGCATTTGAAAAAGCAGAAGTTGTCGGCTTGGAAAGCCTTTCCGCTTGTTTGAAAAAAAGCGGAGTTCTGCCGCTTGCTGAAGTGAACGGCGCAAAGAATCTGGATGTTGTGCTGCGTGAGTTTGCAGACGGCGTACAGGCATACTTCATTCGTTCGCATATTTTTGAAAAAAGAATGGTTTCCCTGTCTTTTGCCTCGGATGCCGGAACCGCCGTTTTGTATGATACAAGGAGCGGTAAAACTGCAAAAGTCTCGGGAACCATCGAAAACGGATGGACGAAGATTTCAATTCCGTTTACACATTTCGGCGCTGTGTGGGTATTGTTCGGCGCCGAATGCAACGGCAGCGATGACCAATGGTATCATGAATTACTGGCTTCCGTTTCGGGACAGTGCGGGCAGCTCATACAGGAAGACTGGCGCCTTACGCTGACTTCTTCCATTCCGTCGGATAAAAAATCTGTTGTCAGGGAGAACTATACGGCTGCAGATTGGTCGGACGATGAAGAATTGAGCCGATATACCGGTTGGGGCGCATACGAAAAAACTGTACTCCTGAAGGATACTGCAAACAAGAAACTGTACCTCGATCTGGGCGTTGTTTGTGACATTGCAAAAGTGTTTGTGAACGGGCAAGCGGCGGGAGAGCGCATTGCGCCGCCGTATGCGTTCTCAATCAGCGATTTCGTCCGAGAGGGAAACAACGAAATCCGTATCGAGGTTTTAAATTCCATGCGAAATGGAATGATTGCAGCCGAGCTTGTTCAGACGCCGCACACGCTTGCAGCTTCGGGCCTGATCGGCCCTGTAAGAATTGTTGAAGCATGATACGGCGAGAGATGCATAATGCCGTGATAAACATGAAAAACTTATAAAATGCAGAAGTATCGAGAAAGAGCATAAACAGTAAAACGCAGATGCGGTCTTTAATCGCATCTGCGTTTATTTGCTACTTCTGATGCCATACGGTACGATACTGCATGGGGGTCATGCCTTCGGCGGCGTGGAAAAATTTTATAAAGTGAGAGGAATTGCAGAATCCGCATCGGATGGCGATTTCTTCCACGGAGAATTCTGTGGTTCTGAGCATTTCTTTGGCGTGATTTATGCGGATATGGCTGAGGCATGCGGAGAAGGAGGTTCCGGTTTCGCTGAGGAAAAGACGCGAAAGATAGCTTGAATTGATATGCAGCTCGTCTGCGACGGTAGATAAGCGGATGGACTCGCTGAAACGCTGCTCGATGATTTCAAGCGCGCTTTTTACGTATTTGTTTTCAACGTATAAAATCGGCGCGGAATCCGTTTCCACAAAAAGGTGCGAGAAGATCTTGATCAGCAGCATGGAAGCATATGCGTCTCTTTTTTCGTTTGTCGGCTGTCGGTAGAGCTGTACAAGGTTTTCGAAATAATCAATCAGTGTTGAAAGATAGTTGACGGAGGTCGTAAACAGCTTTTCGCGCCCCAGAATCAGCGCGCTGTATTTTTCCGCAAGAAATCCGCCGCACTGGATGAAATAGTTTTCGTGCTTTCCGGTCTGCTCAATGACGTATCCGGGACGATTGTCTATCAGAACGACGCCCTGTTCCGCGACATCTGAATCAAACACATAGCTTTTGCCTTTGAAAATAATTTTTACCGGAGCGCCCGGTTCATTGCTCTGGGGCGGCGAAAAGTTGATGGAAAACGTGTTCTCGGGTCTTCTTTTGGTATAGCAGTTACCATCCTGTATAAAATGCCCGAGTTCCGTGACGTAAATGCCCAGCGACTGGGCAAATTCGCTGGGCGTCACAAAGATCCAGCGCGATTTGGAATCGAGATAATCATAATGCCAGATGTGCTCGCGGGTAAAGGACATTTTGTCTTCCTTCTTTCCACGGTGAGATTTAATCCATGTTGACAGCGCGGATTTCTTCCGCCTCGGCTTTCAGGTTTCTGTCCATATCGACCATACCGTTGATTTCCTGCTGAACATCTGAAAACTGCGTGTAGCAGAAGCCGGATACATAAGGGATTGCACGGATTGCGCGGGTAATGGAGGAAAATCGTTCCATAAACTCGTGCTTTTCGACAATATTGCCCCAGACCATGCCGGGCGTTTCGGGACGAATCGCAATTCCGCCGTATTCCGAGATAATTACAGGTTGTCCCTGATATGAAAAGCCGTCTGCAAACGCAGCGCGCAGGACGCAGGATGTGCTTTTGCCGGACAAAATTTCATTTTTGCGCTCCGTCCAGTTTTTATAGAGTTTCTCTCCGTCCTGACCGTAGTCGTGAATGGTAACAATGTCGGAAATCGTGTGTTCCCAGCCGTCGTTCGTAATTACAGGACGGTAAGGGTCGTAGTTCTTGGTCATGTAGTAGACAGCCTGAGTCAGATATTGCTGCCTTGCGCTGTTTTTGATGTTCGTTATGCCCCAAGACTCATTAAATGGCGTCCAGGTGATGACGGATGGATGATTGTAATACTGTTTTACGATTTCATTCCACTCGGAAATAAAGGACTGAACGGCATCATCCCGATCGAAGAAATACGCAGGCGCTTCACACCAGGTCAGAAGGCCCATTGTGTCTGCGTAGTAAAAAAACCTTTCGTCCTCCACCTTCTGATGCATGCGAACGCCGTTATAGCCCATGGATTTGATAAGAGCCACGTCGGTTCTGAGAGCCTCATCGTCCGGCGGGGTCAGGAGAGTATCCTTCCAGTAGCCCTGATTGAGGAGCAGCCTTTGATAAAGCGGAAAGCCGTTTAAAAGAATGCAGTCGCCCTCGATGCGGATTTCGCGCATGGCAAAATACGAACTGACTTCATCCAGAATCTTTCCGTCTTTGATCAGGCGGAACCGGATGTCGTACAGCTGGGGATTTTCGGGCGTCCATGTTTTTACCAGAGGCTCATCCGTATCGGAAACTCTGGCGCGGACATCGATATCAAAGCACGCGTGTCCCCAGAGAAAAGAAGTAGACGCCGTACGCACCTTTTTGCCGCCGAAGGTGACGGAAGCTTCCAAAATAAGGTCGTCGTCTTCTGAGGAAACAAACGCCTCCACTTCCAGCTTCTGTTTGCCAAGATGCGGCGTCATTTTGACGGAAGAAAGAGAGATTTTGGGAACGTATTCGCTCCAGACTGTTTTCCAGAGGCCGGTTGACTGTGTATAGTGAACGCCGAAATTTTCCTTTTTCCATCGCTGTTTTCCGCGCATCTGCATAACGGACGGGCTGTCTTCCGCCTTTACGGTTACGGTGTTTTCTCCGTCTTTTACAATATGCGTTACGTCAAAGGAAAAGCGGGTGTATCCGCCTTTATGGCTTCCCACGTAAACGCCGTTCACCCATACCTTTGCAATATAGTCGCATGCTTCAAAGTGAATAATATAATTATGACATGCGAGTTTTTGCCCGTCAACATGAAATTTTTTCTGATACCAGACAAAATCATGGGCTGTTTCGTCTCCGATACCGCTTTTTAACGATTCATAGCAAAAGGGAACGATAATGGTCTGCTTGAGAACAAAACCCATGTACCATTTTTCGGATTCGCCGATATTTTGGTCATCAAAGGCAAATTTCCATTCGCCGCATAACGATTCCCACTCTTTTCTCACAAATTGCGGCCTCGGATAATTTTGTTGCCTGCTTGTCATAATCCGTCCTCCCTTGCCTGTATTTTGTAAATTATTACGCATAAATTATAACACAACAAGAATTCGAATGGAAAGCAAAAAATATTAAAATGTCATAAATATGATATTAGAGGTCACACGGATACAATGACATCACAGAGCAGAATTGTTAAAATTTGAATAGAAATATGTAAGGAGGCGTTATTGTGGTTTACGGTTTCAAAATGAAACTCAAAAAAGGCTGCGAAGAAGAATACAAAAAGCGTCATGACAATCTATGGCCGGAAATGAAACGGATGATCCATGAAAACGGCGGCTCCGACTATTCGATCTTTTTGGACAGGGAAACATGTGTCCTGTATGCATCCATCAAAATCAGCGATCCGGAGCGCTGGATCAAAGGATCGGAAAACGAAATCAACAAAAAGTGGTCAGAGTATATGGCTGACATTATGGAAGTAAACGAGGACAAAAGTCCCGTATCAGAAAGCCTTTCACTCATGTTCCATCTGGATTAGGAGAAAGCTATGCAAAAACTTTATTCAAACCCGTTTATCAAGGGATTTGTCCTGAGCCTCGAAGTGACGGCAAAGCCCTTTAAATCCCGCGATCCCAAGGACGTGGAAAGCGTTTGCCGTGAACTTTTCCGCATCTGGAAAAGACCTGTCATGCGCGCAGACGAGGTGTGCATATGTGTGTCCATCGGAAACGGCGAACACATTTTAAAGTGGTCGGGCAATATGGATGACCTTGTTGTCTGGGATCAGTGGAAAGGCCACAACAATGCCGGATATGCCTTTGACATGGATTCCTTTGCGGGCATTCCGCTTGAAAACTATATTGAAAACCCGCTTCCCATGACATATTCGGATCTTTACACCATCGGTGAAACCTTAAAACGGGTATGCAAAGAGGAATTTTCAAAAAACTGCCGCCTGTTCACAAACTTTGAACCCGGCCCGGAATTTGCGGAAAGCGACTTTAAATACGTATCTCATCCGGAAATTCTGAATAAACAGGGCGCGGCGCACGGCGCGTCAGTTGCGTTTGATGCTCGCCTTCATAAAGACAATTATCATTATGCCGCTTATCCAAACGGTATCCCCGAGGGCGAGCCGTTCAGCCGCTTTTTGGGAAAGCAGGTCGATCATTTTTTCAAAACGTTCGGCTACGAAGGCATCAGCCTTTCAAACGGGCTGGGCTTTGGCACCTTCCCGTGGACGCTCAACGGCAGAAACTTCGACGGAAAACACTTCGGCCTCGTCGATTTCAAGGAAGAGTCCGAGTCGATGAGCGAATTCTGGAAAATCTTCAAAAAAGAAGCGCCCTATCCGGCGGCTGCGCAGGGCACAAACTGGCCGGTTGCCTCCGATCTGGCAACAAAATGCATTCCGCTGAAAGACTATTACGACAAAAAGTATCTGGATATGCCCCTGGCCAACACGGTGTCCGTTTTTTTCAATGATTCCGTCGGCTTTTCCATGCAGGCGCTTTTGTCCCGCTCCTCCTATGCGGATGGATTCCGTACATATTTCTATTTGAACGACATGTGGTATCCGCAAAATCCCTTTGAAGATTTCCCCTATGATGAAGAGGCGTTCGATTTCTATATCCCGGCGAGCATGAGCCTTATTGATTCCAAGGGAAACCATGAAGCGTTAAGCGGCGCCGCGATGAGCGTGGGCAATGAAAACGGCGAATTTGCCGAAAGCACCTTTGTAAAATTCCTCCCGCATTATGAGCGGGCGCTGGATCATCTTCCGGACAGGGTCAGCCCGCTGACGCTTCTTTATCCGTTTGAAGAGTTCCACGAGGCGGCCGCAGCGGACAAAAAGTACCATCCGATGCTGTATTTTACGGACTGCTTTGCAGCTGCCGCCATTGACAGCGGTCTTCCCTTAAACAGCGTCTGTTCCACGGAAAATTTTGAAAAAGCGCTTGAAAAAGGTACGCTTGACGATACGA
>JAZSFI010000046.1:0-3951 GCA_045532135.1 Clostridia bacterium
GTTTTCCTAATTGTCTTCCTAAGACCGCTTGGCCTCCGACTTAGGACGTTATGCTGATTGTCGGCGATCCAAACAGCTCAAACACCCGCATGCTTTTTAAAATCGCGTCCGAGCACTGCAAACGGACGTATATGATTGAAGACGCATCGGGGTTAAGAGATATTCCGCTTAGTCCCACGGATACAATTGGGATTACAGCCGGAGCATCCACACCGGATTGTACATATAAGGAGGTTGTAGCACGAATGAACGACATCGAGAACAAGATCAACAACGTAGAGAACATCCCTGAGACCGTAGACGACTTTGCTTCCGCCTTTGAGAAGACGATGGTGCAGATCCGTCCCGGACAGACGATTACCGGCAAGGTAGTCCAGATCACCGAAGACGAAGTATGCGTCAACATCGGTTACAAGGCTGACGGTCTTGTGAAGAAATCTGATCTTTGCGTCTCCGATGTCAAGATCGATGATGAGATCGAAGTTGAAGTTGTTAAGGTAAACGACGGCGAAGGCAATGTTCTTCTCAGCCAGAAGAACCTCATCAACCGCAAGCTCTGGGACGAAATCGTTGCCAAGAACGAAGCGGGCGAGTATGTTGACGGCGTTGGCAAGGAAGCGGTTAAGGGCGGCCTGCTGGCTACTGTAAACGGCATCCGTACCTTCATCCCCGCCTCCCAGCTTTCCCTGCGCTATGTCGAGAAGATCGATGAGTTCGTAGGCCAGGAAATGAAGCTGAAGATCATCGAGCTTGACCGCGCCAAGAAGCGCATTGTTGCTTCCCGCAAGGCTGTTCTGGCCGAGGAAGAGTCCGCCCGCAAGAAGGCCATCTGGAGCACTCTGGAAATCGGCGCCATCGTTAAGGGCACCGTACGCAGAATCGCTGATTTCGGCGCTTTCGTTGACATCGGCGGCGTAGACGGCCTCGTACACGTTACCGACCTCAGCTGGGGCCGTGTAAAGCATCCCTCCGACGTTGTCAAAGTCGGCGACGAAATCGACGTTAAGATCGTAAACGTTGATCCCGAGAAGGAGCGCGTTTCCCTTTCCTATAAGCAGACCCGTCCGCGTCCCTGGACTGTAGCCGACGAGAAGTATCCCGTTGACTCCGTCGTAGAGGGCAAGGTTGTCCGCATCACCACCTTCGGCGCTTTCGTAGAGCTCGAGCCCGGCCTTGACGGTCTGGTACACATCTCCCAGTGCGCCGCCACCCACATCGAGAAGGTTGAAGACGCCCTGCATGTCGGTGACGTGATCCGCGTGAAGGTTCTGGATGTGAACACCGAAGCCAAGCGCATCAGCCTGTCCGTTCGCCAGGTTCTTGAGGACGAAGCTCTTGAAACCGTAGAGAACACCGACATCGCCGATGAGTACGCCATCGAAGGCGAGACTGAGGCTGCCGAATAATCATCGATTCAGCATCTGAATAGATTAAGAATCCCGTGCAGAAATGCACGGGATTTTTGTCGGAAAGAAGAGATTAAAATATACTTGAAGGATTGCGGATGTTTATAAAAACATTTGATTTATATTGCGGGGCGAACGCTTGCGTATACCGATTCGCGGAATACATTCTCTCAAACTATGACATGTTTTGGGTATAATTCGATCATTTCAAATGCAATGTTGACATGGAATCATGCGTATTTTATAATGTGACCATCCATCAAAAAGCGCTGAAGGAGGAAAGAAAATGAAAAAAATCCTTTCGCTTGTTCTTGCCGCGTGCATGATTCTTGCGTCCGCATGCGCGTTTTCAGAAGAAAAGAACGTGTATCTTGCGCTCGGCGACAGCATCACGACCGGCTATGGATTAAAAGAAGATGAAAAGAATTTCCCCAAAATCGTGGCGGAAGCGATGGGGTATACCCTGATCAACCGCGCGGTCAACGGAAATACTGCTTCCGGTATTATTGAGCAGATGAAAGACCCCGCCGTGCGCACGGATGTTCAGAAGGCGGACGTTATTACCATTACCTGCGGCGGAAACGATCTGATGGGCATGCTCTACGAGTATGTTGCGGAAATCTACAACGCCGCCGCGCCTGAGTCCATGAAAATTCAGCCCGGCGATATACTCGGTATTCTTTCAAGCCCTGCGGATTTACACTATCAGGCGCTCATGACGGCCGCGATGACCGCGCTGAACGGAAATGAGGAAATGGGCGTTACGCCATTTCTTCAGAGCCTTGACGTACAGCTTGCAATGGCTGATTTCCTCAAAAACATGGGCGTCATCCTGACAGGCATCAAGATGACCAATCCCGACGCAAGGATTATTTTTGCCACGCAGTACAATCCCTACCGCTTCTTTACCGGCGTCTATCAGGGGATGAACGAGGCCATGGAAGTCGGCGCAAATCTCCTGAGTTCTTCCATCACCGCGTATTCCCATGTTTTGGGATACGAAGTGGCGGACGTTTACGCCGCTTTCGGCGAATCTGAAGTCAACCTCTGCAACGCCGACATGGCGACCATGAACCTTGATTTTCACCCGAACGCGAAGGGGCACGAAATGATTGCGGATTGTGTTCTTAACGTGCTTGCACCCGCAGCAGAATAAGCTTTCATACCGATGAAGCCGTTCCGATGAGGAACGGCTTCATTTTTGCATCTTTACCGGAATTGTAAGCGCTTACGTTAATTTACATTGACGGTGCGGACGGATGGGCACATAATAGAATCATCCGATACGGCAAAAAGCCGTGAAAAAACAAAGGAGGAACGGTCATGAAGAAGTTATTTGCCCTCTTGCTTGCACTTGCGATGTGCTTTGGCGTATCTTCCGCTTTTGCTGAAGACATCACACTGAAGGTTTGGGACGGACAGGAAGATCAGGCGCTTTTGAAGGAACTGTGCGAAAAGTATGCCGCCCTGCATCCCGAAAACAATTACACGTTCCAGTACGGCGTTGTCGGAACTGCGGACGCCGCCACGCGCTATCTTGAGGATCCGGCAGCTGCGGCGGACGTCTTTGTTTATCCGGACGATCAGCTGATTCGCCTTGTACAGGCGGACGCGCTGTATGAAGTTACCCGCAATCATGACGCCATCGTTCAGGCCAACAGCCTGGGCAGCGTGAACGCGGCGACCTACAAGGAAACGCTGTACGGCTATCCGATGACGGCGGATAACGGCTATTTCCTGTTCTACGACAAGTCTGTTCTCACCGATGAGGATGTAAAGACGCTGGACGGCATTCTTGCCGCCTGCGAAAAAGCGGGCAAGCAGTTCAATTTTGACATTGCCAACGGCTGGTATCTTGCCTCCTTCTTCCTCGGAAACGGCTGTATGATCACGCTGGATGACAACGGAAACCAGATCTGCGATTTCAACAGCGAAAAAGGCGTTGAAGCCGCGAAGGCAGTTGCCGCGCTGTGCGCGCATCCTGCTTTCCTGCCGGGCGATCAGAATATCTTAACCGGCACAATCGGCGATACCGTTGCAGCCGGCGTATGCGGAACGTGGGTTGCGGACGCTGTCAAGGAGCGCCTCGGCGAAAATTACGCAGCCGTCAAGCTTCCGACCTTTACGGTAAACGGCGAACAGGTTCAGATGGGCTCCTTCGGCGGATGCAAAATCCTCGGCGTAAACACGCAGAGCATGAATCCCGTAGAAGCGATGAATCTTGCCGAGTTTTTGACCTCGGAGGAGAGCCAGCTTAAGAGATTTGAAGTCCGCGGCTATGGTCCTTCCAATGTAAATGCGGCGAAGAACGAGAAGATTGCTTCCGATCCCGCGCTGTCCGCACTTGCTGCGCAGAGCGAATTTGCCGTAACGCAGCTGATTATCGGCGATTTCTGGACGCCTGCGACTGCATTCGGAAATGCGCTCATTGCCGATCCTGCGCAGGATGTAACGCCTTTGCTTGATCAGTGGGTTTATCAGACCATCGGTCAGTAAGAAAAAAGCAACCGCAAAAGGGCTGCCGGTATCGGCGGCCTTTTTGCAG
>JAZSFI010000074.1:0-2741 GCA_045532135.1 Clostridia bacterium
AAAAGCTTTCCTATATAGGAAAAGCGGGCGTCAACCGCATTTCTTTCGGCGCACAGGCGGCACAGGCACACATTTTACAATCGCTGGGCAGAATTCATGAATGGAAGGACGTCGAATGCGCGGTAAAAACAGCGCAGGATATTGGGATTGAGAACATAAACATCGATCTTATGTATGCGCTTCCCATGCAGACGACGGAGGATTTTCTTACTTCGGTCAGGAAAGCGGCGGATCTCGGCGTTAAACATCTTTCCTTATACAGCCTTATCCTTGAAGAAGGCACGCGCCTTTTTGAAAGCGCCAAGCGGGGAGAAGTGCTGATTCCCGGGGATGAGGAAAGCGTTTCCATGCAGGAAGAGGCGATTGCGCTTCTTGATGAAATCGGCATGAAGCGCTATGAGATTTCAAATTACGCTTTTTCGGGCTTTGAATGCCGCCATAACATTGTCTATTGGACGAGGGGCAATTATCTGGGGCTGGGCTGCGGTGCGCATTCTCTTATGAATGAGGAAAGATTTTCAAATCCCGCTTTTTCTTCCTATATGAATGGGGAACAGCACATCCAACGAGAAACCGTGGACGAGTACGGCCGGATCGAAGAGACGGTCATGCTTGAAACGCGCATGACGCGTGGAATGGATCTGGAAGCGTTTTTGAAATCGTTCGGAAGGGAAAAAACCGAAAGGATCGTAAAAGAAGCGGAGAAACTGATCAGGGGAGGGTTTGCCGAAAAAAACGGAAAATATCTTTCCTTGACGAAAGAAGGCATGCATGTCCAGAATGCGCTCATTATCAGAATGCTTGACGCGCTGTAACTGAAAAGGATTACGATAAAATTATCCGGTTCGGAAGCTGTTTTCTGAATTCAGCTTCCTTTTGTTTTGCGTTTTTCTCATCAATCATGACAAAACCATGCCCATTTTATTGAAATTCCAACTTTAACATGTTTTTTTGCCCGGAGCTATTGACAAACTACCCCGGAGAGTGCTAATCTATGCAATGTAATTAGCACTCACTCTGAATGAGTGCTAACGACAAAGGAGGTGAGCGCATGACGCTGGACGATCGCAAGTTTATGATCCTAAAGGCGATCATCGACGATTACATCCTGACTGCAGTTCCGGTTGGATCCAGAACGATTTCAAGGAAGGCGGGCGTCGGCTTTTCGCCGGCCACGATCCGAAACGAAATGAGCGATCTGGAGGAACTCGGGTATCTTGCCCAGCCGCATACGTCTGCCGGTCGTATTCCGTCCAACAAGGCGTATCGCCTGTATGTAGACAGACTGCTTCAGCTTGGCGGCCTGAGCGCTGAAATGAAGCAGCGCATCGATCAGCACATGAATCACCGCTCAAGTCAGGTGGAGGAAATGATCCGGACGGCTGCTTCCGTTCTTTCGGACGCGACGCAGTACACAAGCGTGATCGTTGCCCCGCAGATGCATTCCCTCAGGATCAAGCGCGTTCAGCTGGTTCCGATATCGGACACCGCGGCGCTCATGGTTGTGGTAACAAGCGCGGGCATCGTAAAGGATGCGGTTGTGCGTGTTCCGGAGGGCATAACGCCGGAACATCTGTACAGGATTTCCGAAATGCTGACGGGCGAGCTTCAGAACCACACGCTGAGCGAGGTCAGGCAGATTTTTGCGCAGTTGTTCCGAGACTTGTCCATGCACCGTCGTTTGCTGGGCGGCGTGATGAGCGCGATGGAAGATAAGCTGATGGAGGACGCGCCCGAGGATATCGTCATCATGGGCCCGACCAAGATGCTTAACTATCCGGAATACAGCGATGTGGAAAAAGCAAAAAACATTTTGTCCGTATTTGAATCGCGCGACAGGCTCTTGAACATCCTGAAAAAATCCGGCGGCATGGAAATTTCCATCCGCATCGGCCCCGAAACCGGGCTTGAGGAATTAAAGGATTGTTCTCTGGTCACGGCAACTTATAATGTAGGACCTCACGGCAAAGGCACGCTCGGCATCATCGGGCCTACCCGAATGGATTACGGACGCGTCATCGGCGTGATGGGATATATGGGACAGGTTATCAGTAACCTTTTGTCCGGAGAAGAGCAATGAAGAAAAAGGGGAAAACAATGAAACATCATCAGGAAGAAACGGTTTCCAAGGAAAACATCGCGACGGAAGAAACCGTGACCAATGAAGAAGTGACTGAAAGCACCGAAAACACGGAAAACACCGAAATGCCTACGCAGGAAGAATGGGCGCAGGCGCTCAAAAAATGCGTGGAGGAGAGAGATTCCTATAAGGATCTGATGCTCCGCGCGCAGGCCGAGTTTGCAAACTTCAAAAGAAGAAATGCAACCGTCCGCACCGATGCGTATGATGACGGCGTGCGCGAGACCATCTTCGCGGTTCTGCCCATCATTGATAACCTTGAACTTGCCATCAAGCATGCTGTTCAGCAGGGTGACGAAGGAGCGATGGTTGAGGGCGTTAAAATGACCCTCCGCCTGCTTCTGGACGCCATGGGCAAGCTGGGACTTGAAGAAGTCGAGTCCGAAGGCGTGATGTTTGACCCCGAAAAGCACAACGCAATCATGAGAGAGCCCGGCGGAGAAGCCGACATGATCGCAGAGGTTTTCCAGAAGGGTTATAAGGTCAAGGATAAAATCATCCGATATGCGATGGTTAAGGTCTTTTCCGGGGAAGAATAATCAAAAAGAAATCTCACACATGTAGGAGGATAAAAAATTATGTCTAAGATTATCGGTATTGA
>JAZSFI010000221.1:0-12404 GCA_045532135.1 Clostridia bacterium
TCGATCAGATCGCCCGAAAGCCCACTGGGCACATTGTAAAGCGCATCGGTTAAGGATTCGACAAGCATGCGAACGGGCTCGTCAAGCGCCTTTGCGATGTCATCCGACGATATGGTTTCGGTGGACGGTTTTCCGGTCAGTACATTTCTTCCGCGAAGGATGAGCGTGTCCGTTTTTTTGCCGTCAGGCATGCAGCTTCCGATGTCTTTTTTCAGGTTCTCTGCGGTCATTTGACCGATCACAAGCCCTTTTTCGCGCCGGACATAGCGGATAATTGCATTGTCAAATGCGCGCGAGCCCGTTTTCATAGTGCGGGAAGCGACGATGCCCATCATGGAAATTACGGAAATTTCCGTAACCTCCGATCCGATGGAAATGATGAGGTTTCCGGTCGGGCGCTCGATATGAATGTCTTTGCCGACGGCTTGCGCGATTGCGGAGGGAACGAGCAGGGCTCTTTTCGCGCCTGCGAGCATGACGCAGGAAGAAAGCGCGTTTTTCTCAACGTGCGTAAGGCCGTAAGGGTGAGTCACGCAAAGACGGTTTTTTTCAAACGGACGGCGTCTCTGAAGGGCCTTTTCGCTCATGCCGAGAAGGCACATTGCGGCAAATTCCGAATGTGCGACAGCACCGTAAGAAATGGGCTGAAGCAGCACTGTTTCCTTGTCGCAGCGCCCGTCCATTCGCTTTGCGTCCTTGCCCAGCGCGATGATTTCCGTTTCATTTTCAGCGTTTACAAGAATGGATGTAGGCTCTGTTAAAACAACGCCCTCGTCCTGAAGCGCAACTACCGTATTTTCACTTCCTAAATCGACGCCGATGGCGCCCATGGAAAAAACGCTCATGTTATTCCTCCGTATGCTTTAAAAAGAATTCGTCATACATCTTTTTAAATTCTTCTGTGGGAAAGCCCACGATGTTGTCGTAGGATCCGACGTATTTTTCAATGAATTTCCCGGCTCCGCCCTGTATGGCGTATGCGCCGGCCTTGTCCATGGGTTCTTTGGTTGAAATGTATGTAAGAATGTCGGCGGGGGACAGTGGACGGAAATAAACGTCCGAACGAACAGTTTTTGAAATGAAATCGCCCGTTTTTGCATCCATGAGGCAAACGCCCGTATAAACCTGATGATTTCTCCCGGACAGGGAGGCAAGCATGCGGAAAGCGTCTTTTTGATCGGTTGGCTTTCCAAGCGCCCTGTCCCCGAGCGCAACCAGCGTATCCGCCGCGATGATCCAGCCTTCGTCAAAGAAATCCCTGACTGCGCCTGCTTTTCTTTCCGAAAGAAGCCTGACCATATCCGAAGGCAGGCCGGAGATGTTTTCATCCACATCCGGCGCGTGTACGATAAATTCAAAACCCATCTTTTTAAGCAGCTCGTGCCTTCTGGGGGATTTGGATGCGAGAATCAGACGAGGCGGCTGAAATGACATGAACCAAACTCCTTTATACATTCTTACCCATACTAAATCTATTCTATTATAGCATATCTTTTGAGCAAATGGAACACGGACGGGAACAGCTGGGAAAAATTTCTTCTATAAATAACCCGAAAATCACATTTTTAACCGTGGACGGTGACAGAATACTTTTGCTCAATGATAAGTTTATGGAAAAACGGAAAAATCAATGAAAACATAACTTGCATGAGCGTTGGATTTGGTATATAATTATCCGGCAAGCCGCTCCGGAGTGGCTTTAAATGTATGCCATGCATGCAGCCTTGTCCGGGCGAGATTTATGTATAGGAGGTGCAACGCGTGTACGCAGTCATTCAGACCGGTGGCAAGCAGTACCGCGTCCAGCAGGGCGACGTGATCTTTGTAGAGAAGCTCAATCATCAGGCGGACGAAACGGTATCGTTTGACGTATTACTTCTCGGTGACGAGAACGGAACCAAGATCGGTGCTCCCGTAGTTGAGGGCGCTAAGGTTGAAGGTAAGGTTGTAGGCCAGGTTAAGAGCGCGAAGATCGTAGTGTTCAAGTACAAGGCCAAGAAGAACGAGCGTAAAAAGCAGGGTCATCGCCAGCCTTATACCAAGGTTGAGATCACTGCCATCAACGGCTAAGAAGCATGACAAAAGTCGTTTTCTATTCGGATGATAAAGGCATTATCCGCGGCTTTGAAGCTTCGGGACATGCCGGTTACGCACAAGCAGGTTCCGACATCGTCTGCGCCGCAATTCCGGCGCTTACGCAGGCGACGGCGGGCGGTCTTTCGGAGGTTGTAAAAGCTCCGGTAAAGACGAAAATGGATGAAGACACGGGCTATTTTTCCTGTATGATTTCATCTTCCTGCGATGAGGCTACGCTTTCAAAAGCGCAGATTCTCCTTGTAACCATGAAAATGGCTTTGACTGAAATTTCAAGAGACTATCCCGGTACCATCCGGATCATCATCAGGGAACGGAGGTAGACACATGTTCAAGATGAATCTTCAGCTGTTCGCGCACAAAAAGGGAATGGGCTCTTCCCGCAACGGCCGTGATAGCCATGCGCAGCGCCTTGGCACCAAGCGTGCAGACGGACAGTACGTTCTCGCCGGCAACATTCTCGTTCGCCAGCGCGGCACTCGTATTCATCCCGGCCTGAACGTGGGCATCGGCGATGACGATACCCTTTACGCGAAGATCGACGGCGTTGTAAAGTTTGAGCGCGTCGGCAAAGTTCGCAAGCAGGTCAGCATTTATCCGAAGGCCGAAGTCGCCGCCGAATAATCAGCGGTGAAAATCACCCGCGCGGAATTTTACCGCTGCGGGTTTTTATTTTATCCAAAAGGATACACAAATGAGAGAGTTTGACAGTACGCTGACCCTCATGGAAAGCGCGCAGGTGTTCCATTTCAGGAAAATCGATGGCGTCTATGCCGCCTGCGTTTCGGGAAGAGTTTTGACGGAACTGGACGAAGACGGTTTTGCAAAGAGTTATTTTGACGATCAAAGAGATTATGAATGTCTTTTAAAACAGGACGGACTTGACGAGAAAACAAAGCGCGCGCTTTCATGTCTTCCCGGGCTCAGAGTTTTAAATCAGCCTGCGTGGGAGGCGGTATGCGCGTTTATCATATCAGCCAACAACAATGTCAAAAGAATCCGGCTGACGATTGGGCTTTTAAATGAAAAATACGGAAAAAGTGTAAAATATAAAGGTGAAACGCTGTACGGATTTCCGGAGCCCCGTGCGCTTTTAAAGATCTCTGAAGAAGAATTAAGACGCGAAATCAAATGTGGATACAGGGCAAAATATCTGATTGAAACGGCTAAAATGATTGATGCCGGATTTCCGCTTGAAGATCTCAGGTTTGTTCCGTACGAGGAATGCAGAAAGCGCCTGATGGAGCTTTCCGGCGTAGGAGGCAAGGTTGCGGACTGCATATCGCTTTTCGGCCTTGGGCATGCGTGCGCTTTTCCCGTGGACGTATGGGTCAAGCGCCTGATGGAAAGTTGGTTTCAGGTTTCGGGCACGCCGGAACACGTACGAAAAGAAGCAATCCGCATCTTCGGCGAAAACTGCGGCCTTTACCAGCAGTCGCTGTTTCATGCGGCGCGGACAGGGCTTATTGAAGTATAGAGGATACAAAAAATGATTGGTGTATTTGTGAATTTTGCAGGCGTGGTACTTGGCGGCCTTGTAGGTTGCCTTCTGAAAAACGGCATGAGCGAAAAAATCAATTTTGCTGTCAGCAAGGGCGTTGCGCTGTGTGTGCTTGTTATCGGCATCATGGGCGCGATTACGACCAATGATCAGCTGCTGATGATTGTGTGCATTGTCGTAGGAACTCTGATCGGAGAAGTTATCGGGATTGAGAAGGGCATTGAAAAAATGGGCGATTTTGCCCAGAGAAAGCTGCACGGGCAGGGCGGATTTTCGGAAGGCTTTGTCAGCGCAACGCTTTTGTTCTGCGTAGGTTCCATGGCGGTTGTCGGATCGCTGGACGCCGGTTTTTCAAACGATTCCTCAACTCTTCTTGCAAAGTCTGCGCTGGACGCGGTGTCCGCCGTCATGTTTGCCTCATCCTTTGGCGCGGGCGTTATGCTTTCGGCTGTTCCCCTGACGATTTATCAGGGTGGGATTGCCCTTTTGGCCGTATGGATCAAGCCCTATCTGGGGCCTGAAATTATCGGAGAAATGAAAGCGGTCGGAAGCGTTCTGATTATCGCGCTGGGCATTAATCTTTTGGATCTTATGAACGGCAAGAAATTGCGGGTTGCCAACATGCTGCCCTCCATGTTTCTGCCGATTGCGTACATCCCGGTTTATAACTGGATCATGAGCCTTATAAGATAAGAGGAAAACAATGAATCTTTTAAGAAAGATAAAAAGCATTTATCTGATTGATGTGCTTTTGAATCTCAAGGGAAATCCCCGCGCCTGCATCTGGCTTGAGCCTCTTTGGGGAATCCCGTATAACCTGTATGTTCCGTATGTCGCGCTTTTTCAGGCGGCGCTGGGCATGCAGCCGTCGGACATCGGAATTGTCACCAGTATTTTCTATGCTTCCCAGGCGATAGCGTCGATTTTAAGCGGCGTTGTCACCGATAAGCTTGGCCGAAGGCTTACAACGCTGATTTTTGATACCCTTTCATGGTCGGTTCCCACGCTTCTTTGGATGTTTGCCACGAACAAATATTGGTTCATGGTTGCGGCGCTTTTTAACGGACTTTGGGAAATCACGGACAATTCATGGGGGCTTCTCATGATTGAGGATGCGGATTCGGACAAGATCGTGCATATGTATTCCTTGACCAGCGTCATGGGTCTGATCGCTGCGTTCTTTGCGCCGATTTCGGCTGTCGCCGTGGCACAGTTCGGCGTGACTGACACCATGCGCGTATTATACGGCATCACCTGTCTTTCAATGACTATTAAATTTGTGACGCTGTATTTATGGTCCAGAGAAACCGAGGTTGGAAAAAGGCGAAAGGCGCTTACCAAAAACAAGAGTATCTTTGTTTCCCTTTATGAACTTAAAGATGTGTTTGTGAAGATTATTCTTGAAAAACGCATGATCCTTACGCTTCTGATCATGGCGGCGTTTTCCCTTGTCAATGCGCTTTCGACCGACTATTTCGGGCTGTATCTCAAAAAGGAACTGTTTATAGACGAGAGCAATATGGCGCTTTTCACCATGGTCAAATCCATTGTGCGCCTTGTGTGCATGTTCCTTCTGGCGCGCGTGATTTCGGCGCAGAAATTCCTGCGCCCGATGACGGCTGCATGGAGTATGTTCATATTGGGACAGGTGATCATGCTTGTAAATCCCGGCGGCGCGCTCGGAATTCCGCTTGCGTTTGTTCAGGTGTTTTTTGAAGCGGTCGCGCTTTCGATTCTTTATCCCATGACTTCAACCATCCTCTTTATCAATGCCGATAAAGAGGAACGCGCGCGAATAAACGGTCTTGTGCTTGCAACCGTCTCTCTTGTCACGGCGGTATTTCCCGCAGTAATCGGAAAAATCGCCGACTTTAACCTGCGCGCGCCCTTTATTGCCATGATCGGAATCTATATCATCGCGATTTTTCTTACATTCCAAATCAGTAAGCTTCCCGAAAGGAAGGAAAATGCGTGAACAGCATTGATGTAAAACAGCTTGCCCTTGAAAACGGTTTTTCAAGGGCATATGTATTTTACCCGGAGCGTGCCGGAAGACCTGAAATCAATCGAATGAATGAGCGCGTGTCGGACGATGCAAAGGAGATTTTTGCAGACACAAAGCGCGTAATCGTTCTTCTGTATCCGTACGGGGCGTATGAAGCGAAGGATGCGGAACCTTTGATCAGCGCCTATTATGTCGCGTCCAACAGCGCCTATCATGCGGCAAAGCGCGTGGCGGAGGAAATACAAAAAGAAGGATATCAGGCGATTTCAAATGCGCATATTGCGATCAAGCCGTATCTATTAAAGATGGGCGTTGGCGAAACGGGCAGAAACAGCTTGATTTCGGTTGAAGGCCTGGGCACGCGCTTTCACGCGCAGATCATTCTGACCGATATGCCGCTTGAAACGGATACGCCACGAAAACAGATGTTTGTTTCAAATGCATGCGCAAACTGCTCGGCATGCGTAAAAGCCTGTCCTACAGGCGCGATTCTCAAGGACGGAAAAATTGACATCGAAAAATGCCTTCGCGCAAGAGATGACGGCGACATTGTGCCCGAAAAAATGCGCGCTTTGTATGCAAACAGAATTCTCGGCTGCGATGTTTGTCAGGATGTCTGCCCGAGAAACCGTGGACAGAAAAAAACGGAGATGGAGGAAAATTTCAGACGCCTTTCATCCCTTGAAAACCTTCTGGACGGAAAAGTTAAGCCTCTTACAGACTTTATCGGCAGGAATTATGCGCGCAGAGAGCGAATTCGTTTGAAGGCGGCGCTTGTATGCGCAAATCTCAAAAGACATGATTTATTGGATAAGCTGAATGACATGGCGCAAAACGGAACGGATAAGGAAAAAGAGCATGCGCTGTGGGCGATCAGGCAGCTTACGGATGACAGAACACAATAAGCAGCGGGAGTGAAATCAATGAATCTGGGGGCTTCTGTTTTTAAATATATTGTAAAAGCAGGGATTGCAGGAATTGCAACGCTTTTTCTGGGCATTCCCGTGCCGAGGCGCATCTTCAACTGGAACCGATTCCCGTTTAAGTCCTATGCATTTGAAAAGGAAGGAAAAATCTATACCAAAGTCCTTGTGCATAAATGGAAGGATATTGTGCCGGATGCGAGCAAGGTCATTTCAAAAATGACAAAAAAACGCATTCAAAAAAACGTGAATACCGAGGCGCTTGAAAGGCTGATTCAGGAAACGTGCGTTGCGGAAATCGTCCATTGGATTCTGATCCTTTTAACGCCCATATATTCCTTAGGCATTCCCATTGGAACGGGCATCGTATTATCCATCCTTTATTCTGTTGGAAATCTTGTATTTATCATTATTCAAAGGTACAACCGCCCGAGATTTGTAAAAGCCATGGAGCTTATGAAAATGAGAAAAAAGAGGGGACAGGCATGAAGGCAGCTTTTATTGCAGCGGACGAAAAGACACTCAGGCGCGTATTTACCGATCGCCAGATATCCCAGGTCGAAAGCATTCTTGGCGCAAAGACAAACGTCATCGAATGCACGGAAGCGCCCGGCGGAGACGAGGATTTTCTCTTTTCAACATGGGGCATTCCGAAAATTGATGTAAAAAAATACCCGAACCTCAAATGCGTGTTTTACGGCGCGGGTTCTGTTCAGCTGTTTGGAAGAAACCTTCTTGAAAACAATATCCGCCTTTTTTCCGCATGGAAAGCCAATGCTGTTCCTGTAGCGGAATTCACTTTTGCGCAGATTCTTCTGGCTGTCAAAGGCTATTTTCCCTCGCTCAGAATCGCAAAAACCGACAGACCTTCCGCAAACCGTCTGATCAATGCGCATCCCGGCGCATACAGAACGCGCGTAGGCATTCTGGGTCTGGGCGCAATCGGATCGATGGTTGCCGAAAGGCTTAAAACCACTGATCTTGAGGTTTGGGCGTATGACCCGTTTGTGAGCGATGTGCGCGCGCAGGCGCTGGGCGTTCAGCTTCATTCGCTTGAAGAGATCTTTTCCGAATGTCAGGTGGTTTCAAATCACATCGCAAATCTGCCCGCAACCGTCGGCATTTTAAAGCGCGGGCATTTCTTCTCGATGCGTGACTACGCCTGCTTTATCAATACCGGACGCGGCGCACAGCTGGATGAGAAGGATCTGTACGATGCGCTTAGGGAGAATCAAACGCGCTTTGCGCTTCTTGACGTTATCGTAGATGAAATAAATTATGACAAATGTATTTTGAATGAGCTTGACAACTGCTATATTACTCCTCACATGGCGGGCACCAGCGGCCTTGAAACCGAGCGCATGGGTCAGAGAATGGTTGACAATATGAAGCTTGTTTTAAACGGCTGTGCGTCCGAAGATGAAGTAACGCTTCAAATGCTTGAAACAATGGCGTAAAAGGGAGAGACAACGATGCTTAAAAGCGGACTTGTATCCATAACCTTCAGAAACAAAAATGCGCTTGAAATCTGCGCGCTTTGTCAAAAGGCAAATCTGTGCGCGGTCGAATGGGGCGGAGATATTCATGTGCCGCCGAAGGGAAACAAAGCAAGGGAAACAGGGCGTCTTACGCGCGAACACGGGCTTACCGTCTGCTCCTACGGAAGCTATTTCAGGCTCTCGCAAGGTTTGGATGCGTTTATGTATAATCTTGATGAGGCGATAAATCTCGCGTCGCCGGTCATCCGTATCTGGGCAGGCACGAAAGGAAGCGGCAAAACGACAGAGGATGAGCGGAAATTTCTCACGGAAGAACTGATGAAGGTTTGCGAAAAAGCGCATCAGGCGGGCGTTTCGGTTGCGCTTGAATATCATCCGGATACTTTGACGGACGAGCGAAAAAGCGTAAAAAGGCTGATGCGGGATACGGCAGGCGAGGCGTTTTCTCCCTTAATGTACTGGCAGCCGCGCTGGGACTGGGAGAGGGAAGAAACGCTTTCAGCGCTTTCTGATCTCGGAGACCGCCTTTCAAACGCGCATGTTTTTACGTGGGAGCATACGAAGGATAAAATCGTCCGAAAACCGCTTTCAGACGGAAAAACGCTTCTTACGCGCGCTTTGTCCATGAAAAAAGACGGCTATGCGCTCATTGAATTTGTAAAAGACAATTCGGATGAAATGCTTATAAACGATGCCCGGACGCTCAACGAATGGATACGCGGGAGAGGATAAACGATGCTAAAAAATGCAAAGCCCATATGGCTGAGCGCCCAGACGCAGGAAAATACCTATGCGCTTTTTAAGGGAACGTTTGAATATAAAGGCGGCGATATCCGCCTTTTGGTCGCTGCGGATTCGCATTATGCCATCTATGTAAACGGCGAGTACATATATTCTTCGCAGTTTGCCGATGATGAAGGCCGCCGCGTGTGCGATATTATCGACATTGGCGGCGAAGTCAGAAAAGGCGCAAACGAACTTCTGATCGGCGGGTACTGCACGCTTACCGATTCCTCTGTGTACAAAGCGGGAAAACCCTATGTGATTTTTGAAGTTTTTGAAAACGGGAACAGCATTTTATCTTCTTCCGGGGAGACTATGTCCTGTTTAAACAGCGTTTACGAAAGCGGCCCTGCGCCGCTTATCACAGGGCAGATGGGCTATACCTTCCATATGGACATGACAGCGGAAAACGCTTCCTTCTCGCCGTCTATAGAAACGGGCGACGAATACAGGTTCATCCCAAGACCTGTAAAAAACTGTCTTATGGGAAAAAGAAAATTTTCCCGTTTGACGTCGCAAGGCGTTTTTATGGACGCGTATCGTGAAGGCGAACCCATCGGGCAGAGAATACAAAAGGCGTTTTTGTCATACAGGGAGATTTCCGATATCACCGATAAAGAGGGCGCGTTTTTTAAGGGCGAAAACGACGGCGTATATCTGGTGTACGATCTGGGCGAAGAAGAAACCGGCCTTATGGACATAGGAATCGAAGTCAGCGAAGTCAGCGAGATTCTGGTCGGCTGGGGCGAGCATCTTGACGATCTGCGCGTTCGCACCTATGTGGGCGGAAGAAACTTTATCTCGGTTCTGAAGGCGAAAAAGGGAAGAAATCATTTTTTCCATCCCTACAGAAGACTGGGACTCAGGTATATTCAACTGCATGTGTATGCAAAAAAGTCGACGGTTTTTTCTGCAGGCGTCCGTCCTGTTCATTATCCTGTGCCTGAGGGCGCAGAGCTTGTGCTTAAAGACGCGCTTCATCAGATGATCTACGATACCTGTAAGCGCACGCTTTTATTGTGCATGCACGAGCATTATGAGGACTGCCCGTGGCGGGAGCAGGCGCTGTACGCGATGGATTCCCGAAACCAGATGCTCGCGGGATATTATGTGTTCGGGGAATATGATTTTGCCAAGGCTTCCCTGGAGACGCTTTCAAGATCCATGAGGCCTGACAATCTCTTGGAACTTTGCGCGCCCGGGCGCGTTGCAGTCAATATTCCTGTCTTCTCCATGATGTATGTGGTTTCGCTCTGGGAATATCTTCTGTATTCGGGCGATTTGGAATTTGTCAAGCGCATGCTGCCGGTTGCGGAAACGATTGTTGAAAGCGCAGTATCGCGCATCCGCGAAAACGGCCTGGCGCCCCGTTACGGCGGCACGGACAAATGGAATTTCTACGAATGGTCGGATCATCTTGACGGAGAGGACAGCTTTCTTAAAACGATAAGCGAAGACAGGTACGATGCGCCGATGAACGCGTTTCTTGTCCTGAGCGTTTCAAGGCTTTCCATGATTTACAGAGCGCTTCGGAAAAACAGCGAAGCGGAAAGGCTTGATAAAATCGCGGATGCGCTCAGAAAAGCCATTCATGAGAACTTTTATGCCCAGAAAAAGGGGTATTATTACTCCTTCATGGATGTAAACGGAAAGCTTTCATGTCTTGACGAGCTTACACAGGCAATTTGTATTTATGCGGGCGTTTGTCCCCAAAGGAACATAAAAAAAGCGCTTGCCCGTCTGACGGACGGCACTATGGTGCCTGTTACGCTGGCGTATTCAATTTTCAAATACGAATCGCTGTTGAAATATTCAAATAAATACGGCGCGTGGGTCAGAAACGACATTGAAAGTCAGTGGGGAAGCATGCTGACGCGCGGCGGAACAACTTTTTTTGAAACCATCAAAGCGGGCGATGATTTTGACAGAGCCGGAAGTCTTTGTCATGGCTGGAGCGCGGTTCCCGCTTATCTGTATTTTGCATACGGCGCAGGAATACAGCCCGGAAAAATCGGATTTGAAGATATAAACATCCAAAAAGCCTCCGGAAGACCCGGCATTGTCAAAGCGCAGATTCTGAGAAGAGACGGAAAAGTCATTTCATTCAAATAGGAGGATATCAAAATGAGAAAGATCAAAAGAGCGTTTGGAAAGCTTATGCAGCGTGTAATTGACTGGGGCATGGGCAACGGACTTATGCAGGAAGAAACCGGCGCTTCCGGCAGCGATAAGGTGACGAAGGAAATGTCGGCGATTGCGAGAAAAGCAGCCGCGGAAAGCTGCGTGCTTTTGAAAAACAACGGCGTGCTTCCATTGAAAAAGAATCAGAAAATTGCAGTATTCGGCCGCTGCCAGCAGGACTGGTTCTATGTCGGATACGGAAGCGGCGGCGACGTCAATCCGCCGTACCGCGTAAACCTTATGGATGGTCTGGATCAGGCGGGCGTTTTGTACGACAGAGAAATTTGCGAAACCTACAAAACGTGGGTAAATGCGGACGCCAATAAGGCGGATCACGGCTGGTGGGGACATTGGCCGATGAGCCATCCCGAAATGCCGCTGAAACCTGACTTTGTAAAAGAAGCAGCAAAGCGGGCGGAGACCGGCGTAGTTGTGATCGGCCGTGCAGCAGGTGAGGACAGAGAAAACACGCTTTCGCCCGGAAGCTATTATCTGACCAAAGAAGAAAAATCGATGATCAAAAATGTTTCGGATGCGTTTAAAGACACCATTGTGGTGCTTAACATCGGAAGCATCATGGATATGTCGTGGACGGAGGAATACGCAGACAAACTTTCCGCCATCCTGATCGTCTGGCAGGGCGGCATGGAAAGCGGAAATGCAGCGGCGGATGTACTGACTGGAAAGGTCAATCCCTCGGGAAGACTTTCCGATACTATCGCAAAATCCTATGAAGATTATCCTTCGAGCAAAAACTTCGGCGGCGAGCAGTTCAATAATTATTATGAAGACATATTTGTCGGCTACCGCTATTTTGATACCTTCAAAAAGGACAGAGTCCTTTATCCCATAGGTTTTGGACTTTCCTATACAACCTTCAGCGTAAAAACCGTATCCTTTAAAGCGAAGGACGGGGAATATGCGGTGGAAGCGGAGGTAACAAACACAGGAAAAAACGCTGGTCGCGAAACCGTCATGGCTTGGGTAAGCGCACCGATGGGCGTGCTTGGCAAAGCTGAAAAAACGCTCGTCTCATACGGAAAGACCAAACTGTTAAAGCCCGGCGAAAGTGAAGTCAAGACGCTCGTCTTTACGGATAAAATCTTTGCGTCTTATGACGATCAGGGAAAAACCGGGCATAAAAACGCGTTTGTGCTTGAAAAAGGCGCGTACAGGGTTTTTGTTTCAGATCTTCCTGCGGGCGAGTTTGAAATTTCTGAAACCAAAATTGTCGAGCAAACGGAAAGCGCCTTGTGCGTGGCGGATCCTTTTGTGAGAATGCACGCCTTTGAAAAGGACGGAAAGATTGCTTTTGAAGAAGAAACCGTTCAAAAGGGAGAAGTAAACCTGAAGGAGAGAATCCTTGCGCGGCTTCCCGATGAAATTGCAGTAACCGGCGACAAAGGCAAGAAGCTTTC
>JAZSFI010000269.1:0-2092 GCA_045532135.1 Clostridia bacterium
GAAGACAACGTCGAAATCGTGATCGACTACGCCGACCTTCGAATTGATACCTATCGTTCCTCCGGTAAGGGCGGCCAGCATGTTAACCGTACCGACTCCGCCGTTCGCATTACGCATCTTCCGACCGGCATCGTTGTTCAGTGCCAGAACGAAAGGAGCCAGCTTCAGAACAAGGAAACGTGTTTCAGAATGCTGCGTGCGCGTCTTGCGGAGCTTCAGGAGCAGAAACGGCAGGAACTCATGGGCGAAGTCAAGGGCGAGCTTAAAAAGATCGAATGGGGCAGCCAGATCCGCTCCTATGTTTTCCAGCCCTATACCATGGTCAAGGATCACAGAACGGGCTATGAAATGGGCAACATCGGCGAAGTCATGGACGGCGATCTGGAAGGCTTTGTGACGGCATATCTTCAGAAGCTGTAAGAGGGCAAAATGCTTTTTGATCGAATAAAGCAACGTATGTCTAAGATCACAAAGCACGAAAGACAAAATACCTGCGGAAAGAAAACGGGAGAGAAGATAGGTTTGATTCTCCTGTATATGTCGCTGTTTTTGAGCGCGCTGGCGTTAAATGTCGTCATGTGCGCTCAAAACAGCGATTTGTATCTTGCTTATCAGGAAAAATGCGGTCTGTTTGAAGGGGAAAAGGCTGAGAACCGAAAAGATGTAATCCGGATGAACGAATCGGTCGTTCGGTTTCTGAAAGGTAAAACGGATCGAATCGAAAATTCTTCCGAAAGAGCTAACCGGCACATGCTCGATGTAAAGAGGATTTTTAACGGCGTAAAAATCGCCGGGGCGATCCTGCTTGCGCATGCTGTATGTTTGTTTTCGGTTTTCAGGGGAAAGAGCGTGCATTTTCATTGGCTTTATTGCGCAATACCGGTAATAGCGGCGCTTTTTCTTTTAATGGCATTTGCTTTTATTGATTTCACGGATCTGTTTTACGCGTTTCACAACCTTTTGTTTGACAACGATTTGTGGCTTCTGGATCCAGAGGAAGATTTGCTCATCCGGTGTCTTCCGGAGAATTTTTTTTACCGGATGGGACGGAGAATTGCTTTAGGCGCGGTATCTCTGTATGCATGCCTTTCCTTTCTGACCTTTATCATCATCAATAAATTCGGAAGAAGAGATTCGTAAATGAGCTATTTTGAACGCGCACGGGAGAAGGCGCTTTCTCTGATTGAAAAGAAAAACGCTGTCATCCTTTCTGTCGAATCATCCTGCGACGAAACTGCGATTGCCATCGTCAGGAACGGACGAGAGGTGCTTTCGGGCGAGATTGCTTCGCAAGTGGATACGCATGCGCTGTACGGCGGCGTAGTGCCTGAAATTGCCAGCAGAATGCACGTGGAGGCGCTGGATCCGCTTTTGGACAGAGCGCTTGAAAATGCGAATATGGAGCTTGGCGACATTGATGCGATTGCCGTAACGTATGGCCCGGGTCTCGTCGGCGCGCTGCTGACCGGCGTCAGCTGGGCAAAGGCGCTTGCGTTTGCGCTTGACAAACCGCTTGTGGGCGTTAATCACATCGAAGGCCATGTGAGCGCGAATTTTGTTGCGCATCCGGAGCTTGAGCCTCCGTTTGTGTGTCTGGTTGCTTCCGGCGGACACAGCCATATCGTTCGCGTGGATGAATACGGATCGTATTCCATGATCGGAAAAACCACCGATGATGCGGCAGGAGAGGCGTTTGACAAAGTTGCGCGCGTATTGGAAATTCCGTATCCGGGCGGACCGCTTCTGGACAAGCTTGCCGAGACAGGCGACGATTCCGCCTATAAATTTCCGAAAATCAAAACGGAAGGAAAGTATGACTTTTCCTTCAGCGGCTTAAAAACCGCTGTTATCAATCAGGCGCACACGCTCAGGATGAAGGGCGAGGCGATCAATGCGGCAAACTGGGCGGCGTCGTTCAGAAAAGCTGTTGTGGATGCGCTTGTGGATAAAACACTGATGGCAGCGCGCGACACCGGCACAAAGACGGTGGCGCTTGCAGGCGGCGTAGCGTCCAATATGCGTCTGAGGCGCGATCTTACGGAAAAGGGCAAGAAAATGGGGATGGCGATTTACATGCCGCCGCCCTCGCTCT
>JAZSFI010000154.1:0-1632 GCA_045532135.1 Clostridia bacterium
CATATTTTGATCCGGGATTTACCAGATACGAGCTCGAAAGCGGAAAAATAGAGGCCTGTGTATCTTTTACGCTGAATCCCGAAAACGGCCATTTGCTTTTAAAAGTGAGCGCCGGTTCAAAATCGTCAAAAAATGAGCGCCTTATTGTCGATCACAAATTCAGGATTGCTCTATCGGATGAAAACAGCATACACGCACATCCCGTATTTGCGGATCTTTTTATAAGAGAGGAACTTTTTAAAGATCGCGGACGGATATATGCAAGAAAGAATCGCGAAACCTTAGAAGAAGACCGTTTTCTCATTCATCTGTCTGATGATAAGCTTGCAAATGAGAAAGATTCAAACGCTCCTTACGCAAAGCATGTACAGATTAAAAGGGAAATTGTGCTCGCGCCTTTTGAGAAACAGGATTTTTATTTTGAAGTCGGGCTTGAAAACAAACGTAAAAGCGATTATCCGCTTCCGGATAAAAATCTCTTTGACCGAAGCGTAATTCTTATGCGGGGACAAATGAATGCGCACATTCATTTCTGTGCGCTTCAAGCAGCAGAATACAGAAATATCGACAGGGCAAGCGCAAAGCTCTTTTCGGTAAAAGCAAAGATAGGATCAGAAAAACTCAATCCGAAATCGCTGTGGCCGCTCGGCCTCTCGGGAGAAACGCCGATTCTTCTTTCCTGTATCACGCAAAAATCCTCTCTTTCGGCGCTCAAAAAATTAATACGCGCGCATGAATTCTATCGTTACAGCGGTATTTCGCTGCCGCTTGTAATTCTTCATGTTCGAGAGACGGACTATTTTACACCGCTTACTGACGCAATCAACCGCATCATCGCTTCGAGTCATTTGTGCGGATCGGAAAGTGTGTTTGTGTTTTCAAGCGAATCTCTTACAAAAGAACAGACCGACGCTATTTATGCGCTTTCAGTTATGCACGCAAAGAACGATTTTTTGAAAGATACGCGATCTGAAAAACGGCTTGAAAACAAACCGGAATCGCACCCTAATGCCCGGATCGCTGAAGGGAAGGATCTTAATTCATGCTTGCTTGAAGAAAATGGGATCGGCGGCTTTATGCCAGATGATTCGGGTTACGAAATTCGAATCAAGCCTGACCAGCTTCCTCCAAGGAGATGGTCCAATTTCCTCTCAAATGCCTGTTTCGGCGCGGTTACAAACGATCTTGGAATTTCCAATCTATACTTTGAAAACAGCCGTATGAGCCGAATCACACCGTTTGAAAACAATCTGGACTGTCCCAAGGAAGCCGTTGAACTTTATGCGATTGAAAACGGAAGCAGCCTCAAGCTCACACCCGGGTGCGCTCCAGAGGGAGTCTATACAGTACGCGTAAAATCAGGAGAAACACGTTACTGCGTTGAAACAGAAGACGTCATATACGAAACCATATGTTTCGTTGATCCAAAATCGCCTGTTTTCTACGCGAAAATTAATCTTACGAACAAGACCGATAAGCATATCGAAATATCGCTATCTTCATCTGTTCGTTTTCTTCTCGGCACAGATTTACGCGACGCACGCTTTACCAGAATTGAAAAAACAAATCAGTGGACTTTTGCTCACGGAAAATGCGGTTATTCAAGTCGGATCGTAGCCATGTCGTTCTGTG